>JAJAYG010000534.1 GCA_026786335.1 Chitinophagales bacterium
GAGTTAGCAGTTGTTTATGAGGCGGTGAGGTTATCGACCGATAAAGAAAGTGCGCAACATGTCAACAATAATTTGAACTTTGAAGTGTCTATTACAGTCTATCAAAATCTTGAGTACCAGCAAAATTTAAAATTATTCCCGATCTCAATTATTGTTCTCTTCATTCACACTATCAGATATGAAAACATTGAGCCATTGTTACCGAAACTGAATTTGCTTGTTTCGAAAATTGAGAAGTCAAAAAATCTTTCGCATAGAATAATTTAGAACAGCGCAGCAAAAAAAAAGAGCAAAGCTATCTTTTCCATTCACCTTCCTACGAACAATACCATACTTATTTGGTATTGTTTTGTTAAATGCTCCAGTGCTCAAATTCTTTATTCGTCTGCCCGCTAAATTTATTTATTCGCTCTTCATTGGTATCAGTAATAAACACCTGCCCGAAACCATTTGATGAAATAAGTTTTAAAATATTTTCAGATCGCTGTTCATCTAATTTATCAAACAAGTCATCTAATAAAAGAAGAGGGGTTTCATTTTTTTCGGCTGCAATAATTTCAAACTGTGAAAACTTTAATGCCATCAAAAAACTTTTCTTTTGCCCTTGCGATCCAAATTTTTTGAGCGACCTGGTATTCAGGAAAAAATCAAAATCATCTTTGTGTATGCCTTCATTGGTGCGCTGTGTTGCAACATCTTTTGCTGTTGATCGCTTCAATGCATCTAATAAATTTTCTTTACTGCAAACAGAATTATAAGTAGCAGTAACCTTTTCTTTTTGGTTTGAAAGCAGTTCGTATTTCTTTTCAAGCAATGGAATCATGCTGCTGAAATATTTTTGTCTCATGGAAAAAATATTTTTTCCCGATGCAGCCAATTGCTCATTGTATGATTCCAGTAATGCATGATCTACATTTCTGTTCTCTGCAAACTTCTTTAAGGCGGCATTGCGCTGTTGTAAAACTTTATTGTAAGCCACTAAATTCTCAAGATAGGTGTGATCGATTTGCGAAATAGTATTGTCAATAAACCTTCGGCGCTCTTCACTTCCTTCATCAATTAATAGCTGATCATCGGGTGTAATCATTACAACCGGTATTAAACCTACATGATCAATAATGCGCTGATAAACGACACTGTTTTTTGCCAATTCTTTTTTGCCGCCCTGCTGATAAACATTGGTTATGTTTAGTTTTTCTTCATTCCCAAAATCACCTTCGAGCCTGAAGAAATTTTTTGTATGCATCACCGAATTCAAGTCAATGCTATGGAAATAACTTTTTCCCAAACACAAATAATGGATTGCATCGAGCACATTGGTTTTGCCTGCTCCATTGCTGCCGGTAATAAAATTTAACGCCGGAGAAAAAGCGAATTTTTCCGATTTGTAATTCTTAAAGTTTGTAAGGGTAAGTTGATTCAGATACACAGATATGGCGCTTTGTGGCCTTTTAACATTTCTTATTAAATTCGCACCCTCTGTTTATAGCCGGTGGCGATAACAAAAGTAATAAAAGAAAGAAACGAAAAATGCAGGTAGCAGAATTAAAAACCAAAGCAAAGCCATCGAAAACCGATCAAGTGTTTTCGAAGGAGCAATATCTTCAATGGTATGAAGTAATGGTTCGTATTCGCAAATTTGAAGAGCGTGCCGGGCAGCTTTATGGAATGCAAAAGATAAAAGGATTTTGCCATTTGTATATAGGTCAGGAAGCAGTGGCTGCTGGAACAGTTTCAGCTCTTACTGAAAATGATTCAATGATAACTGCCTATCGCGATCATGGTTTGGCCTTATCAAAAGGAATTACTTCAAATGAATGCATGGCTGAATTATTTGGCAAGTCAACAGGGTGTACAAAAGGCAAAGGTGGCTCCATGCATTTCTTTTCAAAAGAAAAAAAATTTTTAGGCGGGCATGGAATTGTGGGAGCTCAAATTCCTTTGGGTGCAGGAATAGCATTTGCAGAGAAATATAACAACACCGGAAATGTGTGTGTTTGTTTTTTTGGAGATGGTGCAGCAAGGCAAGGTGCATTGCACGAAACATTTAATATGGCAATGCTTTGGAAATTGCCTGTGATTTTTATTTGCGAGAATAACTTTTATGCAATGGGAACATCTGTTGAAAGATCCAGCAATGTAACAGACATCAGTAAATTAGGATTAGGCTTTGATATGCCTTCATTTCAAATTGATGGAATGAAATGCGAAACAGTTCACAATGCAATTGCCGAAGCTGCTGCGAATTGCAGAGCTGGCAATGGCCCCACATTTTTAGAGATAAGAACTTATCGCTATAAAGGACATTCAATGAGTGACCCTGCTAAGTACAGATCAAAAGATGAAGTAGAAGAGTACAAACAGAAAGACCCGCTTGAAACAACTGCAGAAAGCATTGTTAAAAATAAATTTGCAACACAAGAAGATTTGGATGCAATTACCCAAAAAATTGTAAGTGAAATTGATGCATGTGTAAAATTTGCAGAGGACTCACCTTACCCCGATGCAGCTGAACTTTATACTGATAATTATTCGCAACCCGATTATCCGTTTATCATGGATTAATCAGATTTTATTCTCAATACATTTTTTAATTAAACAAACAATAACCAAATAATTTTTTACAATGAAAGAAGCAGAAGAAGAAAAAACAATCCCACAGAATATTGAGATGAGTTTGAGCAATTTTGAACATTGGGTTGAACAAAATAGTAAGATGCTCACCTATGTGGTTGGTGGATTGTTTGCAGTAGTTGCAGCATATTTTGGGTTCATGAAATTTTATCTCGAACCAAAAAATGCAGAGGCAAATAATCAGATTTTTATGGCTCAGAAATGGTTCGGAAACGATTCGCTCAATCTTGCTTTAAATGGGGATGGAAATTTTCCGGGATTTCTTTCTATTGTGGATGATTATAAATGGACCGATGCTGCAAACCTTTCTCACTATTACCTTGGCGTAATTTATTTGAGGCAAGGAAAATTTCAAGATGCCATTGATGAACTCAAAGATTTTTCGGGGAAAGATAAATTGGTAACCAACATGGCTTATGGCGCAATTGGCGATGCTTATTCTGAATTAGGAAATAATGATGATGCTGTTGACTACTATAAGAAAGCTGCTTATCATTTCGAAAATGAACTCACTACTCCCATCTTTTTAAAGAAAGCAGGAATGTTACTTGAAGTAGAAAAGAAAGGAACCGAAGCTATTAAATTGTATCAGGATATTAAAAGCAAATATCCTAATTCAACTGAAGGCAGAGATATGGATAAGTACATTGCAAGGGCAGAAGGGGTAACAAAAAGTTAATTGATAATTCTTGCACTCAGCATCTGAAATAATTAATATTGAATAATAAAATTCCTTTCAAAATCCTGCCGATTGCATTGGCAGGATTTATTTTTTTCTCCTGCACTAATACTTCATCGGTAGAAAAAAGAAATTCAGATAGCATAGCTATGAGCGAAGATTCTCTGATTCAAAAACAATTTGAATTGTCTGAAATGAAAACCAATTGGAACAAACATGCTGTTGCATTGGATTCAATTCATGATGGTGGCCCGGGAAAAAATGATATTCCTGCAATTGATTTCCCCGAGTTTGTGAATGTTACCGATGCGCACCGTTTTCTTACAGAACCCGATTTTGGAATTTTGATTAACCGGGATGGACAACAAAAATTTTACCCTCTTAAAATTCTTAACTGGCATGAAGTGGTTAATGATGTTTCGGGTAATTTGCCAGTAGCAATTACCTTTTGCCCCTTGTGTGGTTCTGCTATTGTCTATAACAGAATTGTAGATGGTGATACATTGCTTTTTGGCGTAAGCGGAAAATTATTTGAATCGAATATGGTAATGTTTGATGAAAAAACTGAAAGCCTTTGGAGCCAGGCAATGGGTGAATCAATTGCCGGTGATTTAACCGGAAAGAAATTACAATTGGTGAACTCGGCAATTATTTCATTTGAAGATTTGCTAAAGCTTTATCCTGCTGCTAAAGTGCTTAGTATTAATACCGGCTATGAAAGAAATTATAATGAGTATGCCTATGCAGATTATAACAATAATGATGAGTTGTATTTTCCTGTGAGCAAAAAGAGCAATCAGTTTGAAAACAAAGACATAGTTTATGCTGTGCGAACAGCAAATTTATCGGTAGCTTTTTACTGGAAAGATTTATTGAAATACCAAAGTGCAACAGTAAATACAACCGATGGAACTGTAGTTGTAAAAGTGGAAAATTTTATTCCCGTTGCTGTTATCAAAGAATCGGGTAAGGAACTTAATGGGTATTTCAGCTACTGGTTTAGTTGGTATGCCGTAAATGGTGAAAATGGAATTGTGTGGAATAGCAAAAGGTGAAACTTGGTATTATTTACTCTTGCTTTTATTTAGATATCTTTCTTTGATAACATTTAAGTGATGTCTTTCGTGACCGAGTGTAACATAAAGCAAGGCGCGAACACTCATCAATTTCTTGCTTGCAATACCAGTACACAAAAACATTTCATCCGTGAGATTACTGTATAGCTGAATGCTGGCTTCGCGAATTGCATCATATTCTTTTAGCAGTGATTTTACTTTTCTGGCATCAGCTTTACTTGCAGGTGCCCATTCATTTTCTTCAAACCCCGGTAATTCATTTTTGTCATTTCTTGAAAATTGCAATGCACGAAAAGCAAAAACTCTTTCAGTATCCATCATGTGCAACAACATTTCTTTGATGCTCCATTTCCCTTCTTCATAGCGAAACTTTAATTCTTTTTTTGAAAGCCCCGAAATTAACTTCACTACTTCCTTTCTGCTGGCAAGCAATCCTTTTACAGGTTCGTCGTCTTTTACCAGGTCAATGTATTTTTGTAAGTGGGATGCATATTCATCAGGATTAGGTCTAGCGATTTTCATATTACATTTTTTTAGGAACACAAGGGTAAGAATAAAATTTGAAATATTGAAAACTTAAGATTGATGCAACTTAAGATTTCACCAGTTGAATTACTGTTATCTCCGGAGGGATTCCAACTCTTCCATTATATGCAAGAAATCCCAGCCCCCTGTTTATATAGAGCGATTGATGCGCTTGCTGATAAAGTCCAGCCCATTGCTTGTAAATAAATTTCGCCGGACTCCATTTGAATCCCGGAATTTCTACACCGAATTGAAAGCCATGAGTGTGTCCGCTGAACGTTACATCTATATCGTTGTATGATTTTGTTACCTCACCATTCCAATGCGATGGGTCATGCGATAAGAGCAATTTTGTTTTTGCATTTTCTGTTCCTTCAAGAGCTTTCTTTAAATCACCATAGGTTTGAAATCTGCCTGTGTTACTCCAATTCTCTACGCCAATTATAGCAAGTTGATTTTCTTCATTACCCAACAATACATTTTGATTGCGCAACAATTTCCAGCCCATGCGTGCATGAATATCTTCCAGCAACTTCAAGTTATCTGCTTTTGCTTTGGGCGAATCCCAACTCATATAATCACCATAATCATGATTACCGAAAATGGAATATACTCCATGCTTTGCTTTCATTTTACCAAATACATCAATGTATTCTAATGCTTCAGTGCTTTCATTATTTACAAGATCACCTGTAAAAAAAATAAGGTCAGGATTTTCTTCATTGATCATTTTTACAGCAGCAACCAGTGGATCTTTTCTTGTAAAACTTCCGGAGTGTATATCACTCACTTGCACAATTTTTAAACCTTCAAATTCCGCAGGCAAATTTCTTACAGCAATTTTTACTCTGCGTAATTGATAGTTATACGCTGTGCGAACAATACCATACACAAACTGAAACAAAAAGAAACCCGAAACAACCAATCCTGTTTGAGTAAGAAACTGAGAGCGGGAAATTCCTTTTTGCGAATTTTCGGTAACTGCATTTTTAGTTGAAGTTGTAAAAAAGGTAGTGAGCCATTTTCCACCTCTAATCAAATCATCGATCAATAAAAAAACAATCAGAAATAGTTTTGGAATATAGAAAACCACGAGTGCTCCTGTTAAATAAACTCTTAAAAGTTTTGGTACTGAATAATATCCAAAGAACGTTGCATACCATATAAACCCGATGCAAATAATAGAGATACTCCAGTAAATAATTGTTATGATTCGCCTCCATGAAATGTTTGAATTATGCATCACACTTCTTATTGCCTGAAATGCATAGAGATCAATAAGAAAAAGGAGGGCAGTGGCTACCAACAGCGGAATCATTCGGCTCATTTAATTAATAGGTTGTGGAGGATTAACAAGTTATGACGAAAGAAGTTTACGAATATTTTGATATGCAGTTTTTAAAATTCACTTAGCTTAATAAAGGAATTTTAACTTGCATCATAAATTATAAAAATCAAATGCTAAAATTTATCTGCTTGGCAGTTGCGGTGCTGTTAGTTAAACTTGAATGAAGACTACCTCTGCATTCATAGAATTATTATTATTGTTAAACATAATTTGAAATGATTAAATAACTTTTTAGAAAAATAAATAAAAAACAAAAATTCATGGCAAGAACAACGAGAAAATTTAACCTTGTTAGATCAAGAGACAAGCAGGATGATTGGGGAATCAAAAGAGCCCAGAAGCTGCATTACCTTCCTAAA
>JAJAYG010000535.1 GCA_026786335.1 Chitinophagales bacterium
ACATAAAGCAATGAGCGTGAATGATGAAATAATTTTAAAAATCTTTTTCATAAGGTTTCTTAGCAAGTTGAATTTCTTGGATTGAAAAACTTTTTCGTTTAATTTTTTCTCACCATTTTTTAAAAAATAATTATTAGATGTTTGTCAATGTGCAGTGGCTATTCAATGATCAGTTTTGAGTTAAAAAACTTATTGTTACTAAAAACACTAATGAAGTAAACACCATCAGAAATGTCAGCAATTGGAATAGTGATATGAGAATCGCTTTTCGCGAAATCTATTTCTCTTACATTTTTTCCATTCACATCAACCATTAAAAATTTTAAATCATGAAATAGTAATTCATTACCCAATGAAACATTTACAAAGTCAATTGCAGGATTTGGAAAAAGAGAAATTTCTTTCGACGAAGATTTGTCGGGCAATGAAATTCCATTGGGGTCAAGCACAAAAATTCTTCCTACCATTCCATCATGTGCATGCAACTCACACACATAATAATAAGTGCCGGCGGTATCGGCAACCCAAATGCCACCGCCGAACGGCGTATAAAATCCTCCATTGGAAATTGCAAAACCCGAATCCCATGTTGCATGGTTTACTTCAAGTGCATTGTGAAATGAATCGAGTTGAAATAAAACGGTGTCACCTAAATTGATGGTGATACTGTCGGGGTCATAAAGCTCAAAGTGATTGGTGATTATATAAATGGTTGCTGAAGTTCTCCAGCATGAGATGAAAATGAAAATGACTAAGAAGCTGAGTATAAATTTAATTTTCATGGTACTGAAAAATAAAAGCAGGTCTTTTGAAATAAATTTTCAAAAGACCTGCCTGGTTAAATTTTATTTAGTCAACAAAATCTTTTTGGTAATTATTGAATGTTCATCGCTTACTTCAATCCTGTAAGTTCCTGCCGCTTCATTTTCTAAATTGATATTTAATGATTTGGCAGTTACATTATTTTGATAAAATACTTCCATACCCAAAATATTCATTACCCTAACATTGTAATTACCTATGGGTGAATTTGGAAGCAACAAATGAAACATTCCTTCAGAAGGATTGGGGTAGATCGAAATTGTTGCATCTGTTAAAATATTTTTGACATCAAGCGGAGTAAAATCAACTCGAAATAACTTATTCTGCGTTTGATTTACGTACCAGATTTTTCCATCGGGGCCAATTTTAATTCCTTGTATGCCGGCAGCACCGGTTTGTATTTTACCTAATTCAACGGGCACTGCGCCACTGCAATCATAAATAATAATATCGCCATTGCTGTAATCACTTACAATTAAACGATTGTCAATTACATCAATGCCCGATGGTTGGGTTAAGCCCGTGCTTATGTAAACCGAATAATCTACGCCTGTAACTGTTGATGCTTCGGCAAATGATTCGCCATAAGGTGCAAATGTTCCGGTAACGGAACCCGAATTTGCATTCATTCTCAACACCCTTTTATTTCCATTGTCAACAATGTAAAGCCAGCCCGAATTTTTATCAAGCACTAAGTGACTTACAATGTTGTCGTCAATCTTTTGGAGTGCAATTTCTGTGTATCGTCTTACAATTCCATCGGAGTGGTCTTCACCTCCCGGCTCATGGGGTATTTGAAAATCGTAGTAATCCAATACATGATTGTAACCATTGTTAACCCAAAAAACATTATCATGATCGCTGCAAATTCCCATTGCATACGGACTTTGATGCAGCATATCAACATGACTTCCGTTACCGTCATTTGGAACATCATAAACTACAGGATCCCAAAGTGTAGGACCTGTATAATGTCCGTTTCCATGATTCGCATCCTTTACATCGGGGCTGGTAGCAAAATTTCCGTTCTCACTAAAAGCAATTCCCGAAGGCAGCGACATAAAGTGCCATGCATTTCCATCTTGCTGCACCAATGATGTTTGATCGTCTTTACCTGCATTGGAGATAGTGATTGTTTTTCCTCCGCTGTTTTCAGTTCCCTTATTAATAATCCAAAGTTCATAGTCACTAAGGATGGGAGCAAAATCCAAATCACGCGGTAAACTCAATCCTTCAGTTGACGATGCAATGGTTGTAAATATGGGTACCACTGTAAGGTAATCATCAATAATGTTTGGTATTGCATCGCCCACTACAATAGTTTTTGATATTGCATCATTGGAAGTTTTCATGTCGGCATTGCCGTTTACATTGCCTGTCCAAACTTTGATGGAATAAGTTCCATTGATCGAAGGATTCCATGGTGTACTATGAACGTAGTTATAAGAAGTATAGGGAAGAATATTAAGTCCCGAAATATTTTGTGTTATAGTTGCCCCATTGTCAACAGAATAATTTAAATCTAATGAAGTAATTGCAATTGCACCATAGTTGAAAAGTGCGCCTTTAATATTGATGTTGCCCGGGTTTACATAGATGGGGTTTGTAATGGAAGTTGCACCTGCATCATAAGTATAAGGAGGGGTTGTTATAAAAGTGAATGTGTTTCCAGTACCCGAACCTTTAAAAATATACATTGGATAGCCATCAACAAACACAGTAAAAGTTGCGCCGCCATCACCCCAATCATCCACGTATTTAATGTCAAAGTTTTTTGCAGAGTCGAGGCACCATGGTCCTTCTGATACCGTGGTGTTATCACCATATCCATAAGCAGTAGTTGCATCTTGTCCTCCGCCACCATTGCAACCAACTTGCGTTGTATTGCCTCCGGTGAAAATGGTTCCAACTCCGCAGGCGTTTCCACTTGGTACAAGTAGCCAGTAACATTCGAAGACGAAGGTGTCAGTTGTAACGTCAATTTGAATGTTTGTTTGTCCTACAGGACATTGTGCTTTTAAATTCAATACTGATACGCAGCAAGTGATCATCAATAGCATTGTGATTTGAATTTTTTTCATGGTACAAAATTTAAGCATTAAGAAATTATTTATAGTGGATGATACTATTGTAATATTAAAACAAAATCTGCTGTATGTATTTTTTCGGCGTGATTGAATTGAAGAAACCCTCTGTAAATGCCGGCTGTTTCAAACTCAGTATGAAAAATTATTTCGGTACCCTTTATTCGTAAATCCATGGCATGCGCGTACAAATAATTTTTTGTGTCTTCACTGATGATTGCAAAGTGACCAAGTGCACCAAGGTAAACATCAAGATCAGTTACTGGTTTTTCATTCTTAGTGATCAACACTTTCAGTAATGTTTCCTTTCCCGAAATTAATTTTCCGTCTGTATTAATTTCTGCTTTGTAACCATCATCACCTTGCCATATTAATTTTTGAACTGAATATTTTTTTGCTTCCAATTGATTTCCCGAAACGTTAACGGGGATTCTGGTAACCTGATTTGAGAAACCGGTGGGAGTGTAATCGGCAAACATCACAAAGTCGCCGCCGTGCGGAAACTTTGTGGTTACATTGTAGCTTCCATCACTTTTTGATTCAGGATGAATTTGCCGGAACCACGAAAGATCATTGCTTACAACAATGAGGTGAATCTTCTTTTCATGCACTACATCAAGCGGAATATTTGCAGTGCTGTCTTTAATATTTTTGGGAATAAAGGAAAGCGATGCTTCCTGTTTAGCAATAATTAATTTTGGAACAGAAGAAAATTTCATGGTGAAATTTTTCTGCAATTCATTATTATTCATTTCACTCTTCTCCTTCTTTCCATCCTTAATTGAAGAAGCATTATCGCGCGAACATGCAGCAAATGCAAACATGACTATACAGATAATTAATAAGCGATAATATTTGAGAATTGTTTTATGCAAGAAGTTTTATGCAGTAACTAATAATGTTGAATCAAAAGTTTTTGTGAAAAGAAATTTTTTCGATCACTAATTTGAATGAAATAAATTCCTGTATTCATTGCACTAACATTTAACTGAAGTGATTGTTGAATGTACTGTGCCGGAACTTTAATTTCATTTCCCAATAAATCAATCACCCTCACCAAAATATTATTTCCCAATTCGGCAGTCGAAGTCACCAGCAAAAAATCATCTGCGGGGTTCGGAAATAATTTTATCTCACCCATTCCCACTTCATCAATTCCAACCGTAGCAGAATCACGAACTGCAAACGAGCCCATCATTCCATCGTCTTCATGGTGCAGCATGTGGCAGTGATACATGTAGGGAACTGTATCGTTGGTGTAATCTTCAAACTTCATAATCACCCTTACCGTTTCCATCGGCATCACGAGCACCACATCTTTTTTTCCCTGCTCATTCAAAGGAGGAGTATTTCCGTTTTCATCAAGAATAAAAAATTGCACATCGTGAATATGAAATGGATGGGCTATCAAAGTTTGGTTATTCAATTTCCAGATCTCAGTAGTGTTTTTATATGCGGTAATGTTGATGCTGTCCATACTAAACTGCGCACCGTTGATGGTAAAAGGGCCTTCCACCATTTGACTCATGGGCATCATGTCTTGCGGTGCAAAAGTGAAAGTGCGTGTAATGCCTGCATCACTTTCATTCAATGGAGTTACTGTTGCAAGTGAAGTAGGAATGGTGTTAACAGGGTTTGCAGTGGGTGTTGTAACATTTATCTGAAGTATGTTAAAGTCGGCACCATTGAGCGAATTAAGACCGTAATCGGGAATAGAAACCATTCCGTTACCAACTGTTTCGGCACCATAAATTCCATCTTCTAACTCCGAAGCAAAACTTTTTAAGAAAATAGTTTGTCCTTGTAAAGCACTTAAGTCAACCAAAATTTCGGCGCGCTCGCCGGGCACCAATCGCAACCGGGTTAATTCAACAGGCGCTTCGAGCAATCCGCCATCGCCGCCGATTTGATAGAATGTCATTCCGTTTGAAAACCCAAAATCATAACTGCGCATCGAAGAGCCATCGAGAATTCTTAATCGAACAACTTGCGCCGGTGCATCGAGATAAGGATGCAAAGTTCCGTTCACCATAATTGCAGTATCCATTTCTGTAGCAATGGCAATTTGATAAAGTATGTCGAATGCTTTTGTTTGAACGATTACCGGAAAATCATCGACACCATAAGTGCGAGGTAAATCCAGCGCTGCTTCCATACTATCTTTGATGATGATGATGCCTGCCAAACCTTTTGAAACCTGAAGATCGGTTTTGCCATCGCCATGCGGATGATACCAATAAGTGCCGGCATCATTGAGCACTTTAAAAGTTGCATCCCACGTTGTTGCCGGCTCAATAATCTGATGCGGTCCGCCATCATACACTGCAGGAACATGCAAGCCATGCCAGTGCATGGTGGTATTATCATTCAGGTTGTTTGTTACATGGAGTGCAACAACATCATTTTTATTCAAGATGAGTGTTGGGGAAAGAAAACTTCCATTGATGCCATAGGTAGGGGTATTCCATCCATTAAAAAATGTTTGAGTACCCGATTGAACATTCAATTGAAAATTGGTGCCGCTTAACGTTGGAGGAATATAGAGCGGGTTTTGCGCTTCTGATTTTTGAGAAAGAAAAATCAAAAAAATAAAACAAAAAATATGTTGACATTTCATTTTAAAAAAATCTTTTGGATAAGTTGAGAATTTTCTCCCCACAAACTAACGACAAAAATTCCCTGCGGCAAATGATTAAGATCAATAGTTGAGTTTGTTCCGCTAAGTTGTTTTTCAAATAGTAATCTGCCTTGTACATCAATGAGTTTTAATATTTGATTGGATGAAGATCCACTTTCAATAATCAATTGCCTGCCGCTTAACCATACTTGATTATGAATACTATTTTCATTTTCAATGCCCGTTAACTCCGAAGTGATGATCCAGGTAAGTGTATCTGCTGCGAGCGGCTTATTTGTTTCCCAAACAGCATATCGAATGGTTGCAGTGCCCGAAAGTGTTTGAGGTATTAAGTGAATACTAAGGAAACCATATTCACTTTCAACTACAGGCAGCATAGTTCCGCTTTCTTTTAATTCAGTATAACAATAGTTATTATCGCAAATGCTTGCTTCCCAATAGGCAGGCACATCGGCACTTATTTTTTCCCATTCAAGAAAAAGTGAATCAATAGAATTGTTATTCTGTAAAATGTTAAACACGGTAAGCTCTTCCATTTGCGCATTGGCAACAATGGAATCGCCCGGAGAAAGCGTGTAATTCTGTGCATATAAAAAATTAGCAGCAACAAAATGAATTGCTGCTGCTAACAAAAGTTTTTTAAAAATGCGTGGCATATTAATGTGCAATGCACACTTTATTGTAAGAGGCAACTCCATTTACAATAGTTTTCAATAAATACATTCCGGGAAAAAGGCCGGCTGTGTTGATCGTTTTATGAAAACCACCTGCAGGAACTTGCTCATTGGATATTATGGATACATGTTGTCCGCTAATAGAAAGAAGTTGAATGCTTAGCGCAGCAGATTCCTTCAAATTAAAACTGACATTTAGTTGGTCATTTGCCGGGTTAGGAAAAATCCCTGACGTAGTTAGTTCGGGTGAAACATTGTTTACACCGGTAGGATTTGCAAGAAAGAATTCATGAATCGCATCACTGATTTTAGTAGTATCGCTGGTTGTAAATCCAACGTGAGTAAACAAGACTTCATGAGTGCTGCCTGCAACCACTGCAATTGAGGGCATTCCAAATCCGCCATAGTATGCAACTTGTACTGTACCCGAATCAAAAGGAACTGAATTATATTCGTTGGTACTCACAAAATCAAGAACGCTTGCACAGGTAATTGAGTTATTGTAAGCGATGTGATAAAACAAAACATCATCAGGAAATTCAGTGAGTAAATCTTCATACATTATTTTAAGTTTATCACCTGCAGTAACGCAAGAATTACAATTCAACATAAAGAATTCCATGATTACTACTTTGTTCTCATCGAGTGTTGAAAACAGATTATGAACTTCGCCGTTGCAATCGCTCATTGTAAAATCCAATGCAGTTGTTTGAGCTTTTGTAATTGAAACTGCAAATAGTAATGTAAAGAGTAAGTAAATTGATTTTTTCATTGTGTTGACTATTTTAAAGTTAAAAATTTAATTGTCAAAAGTATGGTCTATTTTTTAATTATTGCTTCACAAAAGTTCTTTTGAAAGTTTCGCCCCCCGAAATAACTTTCAACAAATAATTTCCTTTAGGTAAATCTGCTACATCAAGAATTGTATTTGAAGAGGCAAAAACATTGTTGATTTCCTTTACTCGTTTTCCTAAAACATTGGTAACCTCAAGTGAAACGTTCTTATTATTTAAAACTGACAAATCAATTGTAAGGTTTTCATTTGCTGGATTAGGAAAGATGCTGATACCCGCATCAAAAGAATTTTCTGTTACGCTGGTATATGTTCCTGTAAAATTAAGTCCATCAACATACAAATAGCTGCCTGATGCCGGTGCAACTCCATCTGCTTCACTTGCCGATAAAACAATAACTGCCGAATCAGGTGCATCAGTACTCATATAAGTGAGATTGATTGTAAAGCTTGCCCAGCTCATTGCCATTCCTGTAAGCGGATAGTAAGCATATGCAATGGTATCGCGCATCATCATGTTATTATCCCACTTGGTTAACAGCACGCCAATAAATCCCTGGTCATTTCCCGAAGCCATGTATTGCCATTTGCCTGTGAGAGAAAGCGGTTTTTCGGAATACGCAAAACCGGTACTTGCATCAACATTTACAATATCAAGCTTACCGCATAATGCGATGCCGGGCATTATACCCAATCCCAAAACATTTTTAGAGGTAAGTTTAATGTAGGCAGCACCTTCGTTTCCAGGAGTTCCTTTTACGCAGGTGTATGTATTTGCTAATGCTGTTACATCATTGAGGCAACTCCACGAATCGGGGTTGTTATAATTACCCATGCTGATCCAGGTTTCGAAACCACTGTTGGGAATGGTTGA
>JAJAYG010000536.1 GCA_026786335.1 Chitinophagales bacterium
GGTTTACCACAGTTCACTTATTATCTCGATGGCGATAATGATGGCTATGGAAAAAGTACTTCTTCAACTTCTACCTGCTCTTCAACTCCACCTTCTGGCTATGTAGCTAACTCTACTGATTGTAACGATGCAAATGCCAGCATTAAACCCGGAGCTACAGAATTATGTAATTCAATTGATGATGATTGTGATAATTTAATTGATGAAGGTTTACCACAGTTCACTTATTATCTCGATGGCGATAATGATGGCTATGGAAAAAGTACTTCTTCAACTTCTACCTGCTCTTCAACTCCACCTTCTGGATATGTAGCTAACTCTACTGATTGTAACGATGCAAATGCCAGCATTAAACCCGGAGCAACAGAATTATGTAATTCAATTGATGATGATTGTGATAATTTAGTTGATGAAGGTTTACCACAGTTTACTTACTACGCCGATGCTGATGGTGATACGTATGGAAACTTGAATTCCTCAACAACTACTTGTCTTACTAGCCCACCAATTGGATATGTTTCTAACTCCGGTGATTGTAATGATGCTAGCAGTGTTGTAAACCCCGGGGCAACAGAAATCTGTAACAGCATTGATGATGATTGCGATAATTTAATTGATGAGGGAATTGTTTCTGCATCAATTACGCCAAGCGGAACGGTGGGAGTTTGTTCTGGATTAACAATAAATATGCAAGCTAATACGGGTGCAGGATTTACATACCAATGGAAGAAAGATGGGTCAAATATTAGTGGCGCAACACAATCTTCTTATACAACGGGAACAGCAGCGAGTTACTCTGTTAAAGTTTCATCGGGCACATGCAATGCTACTTCAGATGGAACAATCTTGGTTGAGAATGCATTGCCTACAGCAACAATTTCACCCTCGGGAACAGTTAAAACCTGTTCACCTGATCCGGTTATATTGACCGCCAATTCTGGTGCTGGATTTAGTTATCAGTGGTCGAACTTGGTTGGAACTATTTCGGGCGCAACCAGTATTAGCTACACTACAACAGTTGCAACTACTTATACCGTTAAAGTTACTGATGCAAATACTTGCACCAAAGTTTCAGCCGGAACCATTTTTAAAAACTATGCAAAGGCTTCTGCAAAAATTACAGTTGTTGGCAGTTTGAATATATGTTCTACTGGTTCAGTAACTTTTAATGCCCTGGTTAAATCCGGATATTTTTATCAATGGTACAAAGACGATGTTTTACTTGCCGGAGCAACTACAACTTCTTACGTAGCAACAGTTGTAGGCGTTTACAAATACCTGGCAACAACAAAAGATGGTTGTACAAAATACTCAACCACTAAAACTGTTACCGGTTGTAAACTTGAATCAACTGATGCTGCAGAGGAGATCGCAAATCTTACTTTATATCCCAATCCATCAGATGGAAATTTTGTGATTCAGTTAATGCTTGATAATGGCTATTCGGGAGAGTTGAACATCGCTATTTCCAATTCGCTCGGCCAAATAATGAGAACTGAGAAAACAACAATTGTTGATGGGCATTTTGAAGAAGATATTGATCTCGGAAATTCAATTGGTGCTGGAATCTATTTAATAAGAATTACCGCAGATGATCATGTTTACACTCAGCGACTGATCATTAGTAAATAAGAATAAAGATTATTTTGGAAATAAAAACTCTCCTCATTCAGGAGAGTTTTTGTTTTTAAGTATTATTTCAATTTAAGAAATCACTAAGAAGAAATGCTTTTGAGCTTGAACTCCATTAAATCAGCAATAGATACGGCGCGTGATTTTAATTCTTCAGTTTTAACTCCTTCAAATAACGCATCTGCGTTTTCCAAAAATAATTTCTTCCATTGCACGAAGTGATCATGTTGAAGCGGAAACATGTGATGCAACTTGATGTGAACCTCCATTGGATTCCCTGTAAATTCAGCAGTGCCGAAAAGCAAACTTTCCCAAAAACTGTACATGCGAGGCAGGTGATGCTCCCAGTTAATTTTTGCAACATCAGTAAAAATGAAACCGATAACTGAATCCTGTTTTACTTTTTCGTAAAATGAATCAATCAATAACTTTACATCACTTCCGTTTTCTAAATCTTTTTTCATTTCCCAAAAATTATTTCAGAACACCATCAGGAATTGGTTTCTCTAAAATGTATTTGTAAATAAATTCATTGCTCAAATTACTATAGTGCTTTCCCTGATTACCTCCCCACCCATGTTTACCGGTTGGGTAGAGCATTAACTCAAAATCTTTTTTCTTATCCTGTAAAGCCTTTACCAATTGCAGCGTGTTTTGCACATGAACATTGTCATCTGATGTTCCGTGCACCAATAATAATTTCCCTTTGTATTTATCAGCATAGGTAAGTACTGAACTGGATTTATAGCCTTCAACATTATCAATTGGTTTATCCATGTAACGTTCGGTATAAATGTTATCATACAAACTCCAATCAACTACACTACCGCCGGCAATTCCATGCGTAAAAACACCAGATCCTTTAGTTAATGCAAGACAGGTTACGTAACCACCATAGCTGAAACCGGAAATACAAACCTTCTTTTCATTAACCCATCCCTTGCTTTCTAAATATTTAATTACAGTAGCGTAATCTGTGACTTCCCAATGACCAAGGTCGCGGTACATATATTCTGCGCCACGTTTTCCAAACTGACCACTTGCACGATGATCCATTGTTACCTGCACAATTCCTTCCTGAGCCCACCAGATAGTTTGAGGATAAAGTGAATAATCATCAGTAATATTTTTAGCATTGGGTCCGCCATAAATATTTACCATCACCGGGTATTTTTTTGTTGAATCGAAATTTGCCGGGAACGTGATCTCTACAGGAAGATCAAACAATCCATCATCACTTTTTACAGTAAATAATTTTACTACAGGAATGTTGTAATCATTAAGCAATAGATTTTTAAGACCAAAAATTTTCTGTTGCTTTCCATTGCGATCAATGATCGCAATGCCACCCGCATCGGAATGATTTGAATAAGTGCTGGCAAAAAACTGCGCGCCGGGTGAAACTTCTATTTCATGATTGTATTCACCGAATGAAAGGCGTTTAAAATTTTTACCATCCAATTGCACGCTGTATAAATCTGTTCTCATTGAATTTTCTTTTGATGCAGTAAAAATCAAAAGCCGTTTTTCCGACTTTGAATTTTCATCAATGAAAAGAATTTCATTTACATCTCCTAAACCGGATGTGATTTCATTTTTGAATTTTCCATTCATGTCATACAAATATAAATTCATCCAACCATCTTTATCGCTTCTGATGATAAATCCTGTTTGATCATTTAAAAGGGTGATGATGTTTGTTTCATCTAAAGAAATCCATGCCTTTTGCTTTTCATCATAGACTTCTTTTGTTTTTCCAGTGTTCACATCAATCTGATATACTTTCAAATTATTCTGATCGCGGTTTGCCCATGGAAGAAATAATGTTTTGCTGTCATACTGCCAAACTGGTATTCCGAAATACTGATCAATGGTGCTGTCGAAATCCCCCCATGTTATGTTAACGCCATCAGCTTTTACAAAACCAATTTTAACAATGGGGTTTGCATCACCAGGTTGCGGATATCGTGTATTATTAAGTACTCCTCTTAATCCTTCTGAATCATAAATTGGAAATATGGGAACAGGTGAATCA
>JAJAYG010000537.1 GCA_026786335.1 Chitinophagales bacterium
CACTTGTTGCAATGCAATTAAGTCGGGAGAAATTAAAGTTGCCAGCAGCGGAATCAAACACATCCATGCAAGCACACCACCTGCCACCAGCACCCCGGAAATTCTGGGACCTATGATGTAACCCACACCCATGTACTCGGGTGTAATGTCACCCGCAATTTGCGCACTCGGAAAATATTTATTCGTTTGCTGAGTGATCCATGTCGGCGATTCTGCAACGATGTGAAAGATGTGTTGCAGAAAAGCATACACCGTTGCAACTGCCAAACCAACATAGGCGGGCTTGGCAAAGTCACCGCCTTTTTCACCCGCTATCAAAACGGAAGCACATGCTGTTCCTTCGGGGTAAGGAAGATTTCCATGCTCATCAACAATCAATGATTTACGTAAAGGAATCATCATCAGCACTCCGAGTATTCCGCCGAAGATGGCGAGCGTAAGAATGGTCCAGTAAGAAAAGAAATCATAGCCAATACTTCTTCCGGTTGCATCATCAGTGCTTAGGAAAAGAAATGCAGGCAAAGTAAAAACCACACCGGCAGCAACAGATTCTCCAGCAGAACCTGTAGTTTGAATAATATTATTTTCAAGAATGGTGGTGCCCAATAATTTTCTTCCCAATGAAATGGCGAGCACTGCAATTGGTATTGAAGCAGAAACAGTGAGTCCTGCTTTAAGAGCGAGGTAAACAGTGGATGCACCGAAGATGATTCCGAAAATGCCGCCGAGTATTACTGCACGCGGCGTAAACTCTTTCATTTTGGTTCCTGCGGCTACATAGGGTTGAAATTGTTTTGTGGTTTCTGACATAGGGGAATTGTTTCGGGTTTAGAAAATAGAAATTAGAAGTTAGGTGATGGAAGTTAGAAATTGTCTATTGATTCTTTGGTTCAGTGTTTTGAATTTTGGGTTTTGAATTTTATTAAGAAGAGCTAAAAGAAAAAAAAATCATTGACATTTCAAATTGAGGTGAGGGGATGTTATGCAGATGTGGTATGCAAATTAAATAAAAATCTCCCGCAGATTTCGCAGATGTTCGCAGAACTTATTCTTTTCTCTGCGTTAGTCTGCGAGCTATGCGGGAAATACTTTACCCGAGAATTATTTTTTCATTCCCTCATTAAAACAATTGCGACAGCGAGGTTCATACGCATCTTTTTCGCCCAGTAAAACTTGAGATTTGTCTGCGGTTTTTCGGTAAGAATAAGAAGCAAGGTTACCGCACACCATACAGATCGCATGCACCTTGGTAATGTATTCTGCAGTGGCAAGCAACTGCGGCATGGGGCCAAATGGCTTGCCGGTAAAATCCATATCTAATCCTGCTATGATCACGCGCTTGCCTTTTTGTGTGAGCACATCACACACACGCGGCAATTCATTGTCGAAGAATTGTGCTTCATCAATACCAATCACTTCTTTGTCGCCGGCGTATAAAAGAATTTGCTCTGAATGTTGAACAGGAGTGGAGGGAATAAAATTTTCGTCGTGCGAAACAATGTTGGTTTCGTGGTAGCGAACATCGGTAGATGGTTTAAATATTTCTACTTTCTGATTGGCAATTTTCGCGCGCTTCAACCTGCGAATGAGCTCTTCTGTTTTACCCGAGAACATACAACCACAGATGACTTCAATCCATCCGGCGCGCTGCTCATGTATGTAAGGTTCTAAAAACATTTGTGCGGCAAGGTAGGGATAATTGAAAATGGATAATTGAAAATTGTTCCGAAGGAATCCCTTCGGGAAAAATGGAAAATTGTTCCGATGGAATCTCTTCGGGAAAAATTTGTTTTCTCTATTGCGCGAGAACACACCCCTCTCCTTAAAATAATATTTCTTCAAAATTCCTTCTCCTTTGGAGAAGGTGCCGAAGGCGGATGAGGACGAGAGGGGCCGGGTGTGAGGATATATAAGAAGTGAATGCTTAAAAATTCTCGACTGATTAATGTCACCCTGAGCACTTCGATAAACTTACAATGACAACATCTAATAATGTTCTCGACAAGCTCGAACTGATTCCGAGTACTCGGGACGAGGTCACTTCGAGCTTGTCGAGAAGCATAAAGTGTGAATGGTTCTTTTAATGTCACCTCTATTTTTTTTTCTTGGAAAGGAATAAGAACTCAGCACGACAAGTCGATTTTCATTTTGGTATTAATTTTCTCTGTTGCGCGAGAACACACCCCTCGCCTTAAAATAATATTTCTTCAAAATTCCTTCTCCTTTGAAGAAGGTGCCGAAGGCGGATGAGGACGAGAATGGCCGGGGGTGAGGAAGTATATGCAAAGTTTTTTATCAGCGAAAATCTGCGAGATATGTGGGATATTTTTTTTCAGCATCCTAAAACAATATCAACCTCTTTTCTTCGTAATCTTGTAGCAGTAAATATTTATTTGGAATGAGTGACTATCAGAAAATAAAACAAGTATCATCAAGAATTGAAAACCTGTTGCAGTCAGTTGCAAAAAGCAATGAAAAGTTTTCGGCTATTGATAAAGACATGCTCTCGAATTACGTGCGTGAGCTGTATGAATTGATTGTTGCAATCAATCCTTCACACACAGAAGTTAAACTTCCTACAGCAATTGTTATTGAAGAGCAACCTATTATTGAAGCACCCAAAGAAATGAATGGCAATGGCGCTGAGAAGAAAATAATTATTGAGGAAAAGAAAATTGAAACAGAAATTGTAATAACAAAAGATGCATTGCCTAAAAAAAGCATCAGCGAAATTTATGCAGGCAAGAATGAAAACGGCAGGAGCGTGAATGAGAAATTTAAAAAGCAGGGAATGGAAATCGCCGACAAACTCAAGCAAACGCCTATCAAAGATTTAAAATCTTACATCGGGCTTAACAAGCAATTTGCTTTTATGACCAAACTATTTAATGGTGATGAGCAGCAGTATGAAAGTGCCATTTCAAAACTCAACAATTGCAACAGTTACGAAGAAGCATCGGGCTATATACAATCGAATTTACTTTCTGCTTTTAACTGGAGTGATGAAGAGCCGCTTGTCTCCGAATTTTTTATGCTGGTGATGCGGAGGTATCTCAATTGAAAAGGTAAGGCGGTTAAAAATAACCGCCTCACCTTTTTTTAACGCACATCTATTTTTTTAATGTTGCTTCAACATCTGCTTAGTATCAATCAGCTTGCCATCGACAATGAGATAGTAATGATAGACCCCATTCTCCAATCTTGCAGTTTCAATTTCTAAATCGCTGTAACCGCGATTGGTGATTGCGATGCGGCTGACTTCTTTACCCAATTGATCGGTGAAAACAATTTCTGCAATTCCAACATTCTGTGGAACACGCACAGTAATTTTTGTTTTACCATCATTGGGATTTGGAAGACAATCTCCAAGTAATGCAACATAATCACTTTGTAAATTTAGTTGATGAATGGGATTGCTGCTTTGATCTTGCAGGCGCATTTGACCGCCGCAACCACAGGCATCGAGTTGTGCTTGCATATTACTGATCTGATTTTGTTGATCATCAAGTTGCGTTTGTTGTTTGTTGTAACCTTCAATTAGTAATGCAGTTAAACCTTGATAATTTACAACTTCAATAGTTACCGGCTCATACAGAGGTTTACCCACTGAATCCAACTTGCCGGTAAAGGTTTCTTTTTTTACCAGCTCAGGTGCAGCAATTAAAACCTCATCTGCCGAAACTCCAATTTGTTTTTCTGAAGGAAGATTCAGCGAAGGAAAACCAGTAACATCAAATGTGTACGTGTAGCCATTCAATTGCTTTAAAATGTCAGGCGCATTTTCTACTACCTGCATATTGTCTTTTACAATTGGGTCCGACATGGTCCATGTACCGGTGTAAGTCCCGCTTCCATTCACAGTTACATTACCATTTATTTTTACAGGCGCATCTAACAATGCAGCCCATTGATCATCGCCCGATGCTGTTGCATACAATCCATAATTGTGATCGCCATTAGATGCCTTGCCATATAACCCAACATTTTGTACTCCTAAATTAGGGCCGCTGTTTTTGGTCGCAGTAACTTCACCAAACACACCGCGATTTAATGCTTCGCCTGTGCTATTATTTACTATCCCATACAAGGCATCATTAAAATCATTTCCCGAAGTAGCATTGTTACTGCCATTGTTTGTAGCACTTATGCAAGGCCAACTTTCGGTACCATCAAGCGGCCATATTCAACCTGCGTATTATTTCCCGAGCTCCAAGTTCATACTCGGACAGGTAGTACCACTGCATTCTATCTTGTAACGCCAATTAACGCAGCAACCGGAATAAATATTCAAAGTTTAGGATCATTGGCTTCAGGTTTAATTGTGGATGCTAAAAAATATGCCGTTAAAGCATCTGTTGGTCAGTTGCTGAATTAGGTGAGTTATTAGTTGCAACAGTTACTTGTGCTTTAGTATTTGAACAGAAAAAAAGTATTGCTAATGCCAGAATCATCCGGCAGATTAAATTTGATTTCATAATTTTAAAATTTAGTGTTGAATAATAAATGATTTTGTAAAAACTTTATCACCTTCTTCAATCAACATCACATAAGTTCCTTCCGGTAAATTCAATGTATTAAAAGTAAAATGGTTTTCGCCTGCATTCCACTCTTTGTATAGCAATTGTTCTCCTAATACATTATAGACATTCACAAACCCTGCTTTACCCAATCCACCGGTAACATGTAATAGATCGTTACAAGGATTAGGAAAAATTTTCCAAATATTTTATTTCAAAAAAATAATTTTTGAAAATGCTTTATAAAATATTAATTGGTTCTACTATTAAC
>JAJAYG010000538.1 GCA_026786335.1 Chitinophagales bacterium
CCCTCGGGAGCAGTTGCCATTACACGAATGCTCGAGCGATCTTCGCTGGGAGCCAACTCAGTTGGAAGTTCATTGATGAGAAGAAATATTATTATTCCAATCACTCCTGTGATAGGAAACACGAGCCATCTTCTTTTCAAAAAATTTGCAAGCGAAGTACTGTAAGCATTGTTGAGCCATTCGAAAAAAGGCTGTGTTTTAATGTAAAACCAATTGTGATGAGCGCGATGCCGCAACAATTTTGCGCTTAGCATGGGCGTGAGTGTGAGCGCAACAAAAGCAGAAATTAAAACTGAGCCGGCAACCACTACGCCGAATTCGCGAAACAATCTTCCTGTTAAACCTGTGAGAAACATGATTGGAAAAAACACTGCCGCAAGTGTGATGGTGGTGGAGACTACAGCAAAGAAAATTTCTCTCGATCCTTCATGCGCTGCTTTTTCGGGTTGCATGCCCCGCTCGATTTTCGAGTAAATATTTTCCAGCACCACAATGGCATCATCACAAACCAACCCGATGGAAAGAATAATTGCAACAAGTGTGAGCACGTTGATGGAAAAACCTGCAACGTACATGATGAAGAAAGAAGAGATGATTGAAATAGGAATTGCAATTACCGGAATAAAAGTGGAGCGCCATTCACGCAGAAATAAAAAGATGATGAGTACGACTAACAAGAATGCAATCATTACGGTGTTCTGCACTTCACTGATTGTTTTTCTCACGAAAGTGGTAAAGTCGAAACCAACTTCGAGCTTGTAATCTGATGGAAGTTCTTTTTTTATCTGCTCCAATCTTTTATAAAATTCATCGGAGATTGCAACGGCATTGGCTCCCGGTTGCGGGTTTAATGCAATACCGATCATGGGAACAAAATTTCTTTTTACTCCTGTTCTTTCATTCTCCGGACTTAATGCTGCATAACCAACATCGCTCATGCGAATGATGGTACCATCAACTTGTTTAATAATGAGGTGATTGAATTCTTCGGGCGATGTTAGTTCACCTTGTGTTCTTATGGTGAGTTCAGTATTGCTTCCTTCAATTCTTCCGCTTGGCAATTCAACATTTTGTTTGGTAACTGCATTCTCAACATCAACAGGCGTAACATTATATGCAGCCATCTTCGCAGGATCGAGCCACAAGCGCATGGAATATTTTTTCTCTCCAAAAATTCTTACACCGCTTACTCCGGGAATGGTTTGAATTCTTTCTTTAACAATATTCGCAGCTACATCATTTACTTCCATGATGCTTCGGCTTTCACTGCGCAACGTCATAAAAATAATGGGCTCTGCATTAGCATCTGCTTTTTCAACTACAGGCGGATCAACATCTTTTGGTAATAATCTTATTGCTCTCGATGTGCGGTCGCGAACATCATTGGCTGCCTGTTCTAAACTTTGATCGAGGTTGAATTCAACTGTGATTACACTCGATTGTTCCTTTGATACTGATGAAATGGTTCTTATTCCATCAATGCCATTCAGTGCTTCTTCGAGCGGTTCGGTAATCTGCGATTCAATTACATCGGCATTGGCTCCGGAATAATTTGTAGTAACGGTAATTGTGGGAGGATCAACTGCAGGGTACTCGCGGATGCCGAGAAAATAAAAACCCACTACACCAAACAACACCAGCAGCAGCGACATTACAATGCTGAGTACAGGGCGATTAATGGCAGTGGATGATAAACTCATTCTTGATTTATAATTTTTAAATATCGAACATCGAATAATAAATATTGAATGTTGAAGTGTTGGAACTTCCCTGCCCTACCGGCAAGCGGGGATATTGGATATTCGATGTTAGATATTCGCTATTCATTTTTTTTCCTTCTTACTTAAGACTAATACAAACATTTTTCACCTCTGTAAAAAACCGCATGGCTTCATAACCACCTTCTCTTCCTACTCCCGAACTTTTCATTCCGCCAAATGGAGTACGAAGATCACGCATTAACCAGCAGTTGATCCATATAATTCCAATTTGTAATTGTGCGGCAATACGATGTGCGCGCGAAAGATTTTGTGTCCATAATGAAGTTGACAAACCATACTCTGTAGAATTGGCAAGTTGCACTGCTTGTTCTTCTGTTTCAAATGGAATTAAAGTTACTACAGGCCCAAATATTTCTTCCTGATTTGTTATGCAATTCCATGGCAGCCCTTCAATAATCGTTGGCTCAATAAACCAACCGTTTTCACAGCGGCCATTCACTTTCACCACATTTCCACCCGTTAAAATTTTTCCACCTTCTTCTTTAGCTAACTGAATGTGATAATTAATTTTTTCAAAATGTTGCTTGCTTACAATGGCTCCTACTTTTGTATCGGCTTCAAGCGGATCACCAATTTTTAATTTTTTTACTTCGGCAATGAAGGAGGTTTTAAATTTTTCATAAATACTTTTCTCAATCAAAATTCTTGAACCACACAAACAAATTTCTCCTTGATTTTGAAACGAAGAATTCACAGTTGTCTTCAGCATTTTTTCAAAATCACAATCGGCAAAAATGATATTGGGATTTTTTCCACCTAACTCTAATGAAAGCTTTTTAAACATTGGAGCCGCCACGCTTGCAATTTCTTTTCCGGCTCTTGTGCTTCCTGTAAATCCAATTGCTTTGATGGCAGGATGTTTTACAATTGCTGCTCCCACTTTAGGCCCCAAGCCGTGAAGAATATTTAATACACCATCTGGCAAACCTGCTTCGATGCAAATTTTTGAAAGTTCAAATGCAGTCATTGGTGTTACCTCACTCGGCTTTGCAACCACACAATTACCTGCGGCAAGTGCGGGAGTAATCTTCCAGGTAAAAAGATAGAGCGGAAGATTCCATGGTGAAATGCAGCCCACCACACCAATCGGTTGACGCAGTGTGTAGTTCACTGCGCTACTTTCCATCAGGTGCGCTTCACTGGGAAATTGAACTGCCGCTGTTGCAAAAAATCTAAAGTTTTGTGAGGCACGCGGAATATCAACTGTGCGTGCAAGCGAAAGTGGTTTTCCCTGATCGGTTGATTCAATCGCCGCAAGGTGTTCCAATTTTTCATCAATCAGATCTGCAATGCGCATCATAATTCTGCAGCGTTCTTCGGCAGGTGTGTTACTCCATTTTTCAAAAGCATTTTGTGCGTGCTGCACGGCGAGTTCAACATCCTGCTCATCACTATCGGGCACATGAGAATAAATTTCTCCCAATGAAGGATCGTAGTTGTCTAAATATTTCCCTGCAAGCGGAGCAATGAGTTTACCACCGATGTAGTTTTGAATTTGAATCATGGCTGCAAAGATAATGGAGCGGATTTCGGAATTGAGTAATCGCAAATACCTTAGAAAAGTTAATGTTCTTTAAGTTTTTTTATTTCACCAATTGATTTTAGATGTTTTGTATTTTTAGTATAAAATAAGTTGAAACCATGTTAGCAATTTGAGTTGTCAAATGAAAAATGTAAAGTATTGTTTTTACATTTGCATCAATTCGCATAAGCGAAGGTGGAAGGACATAATCGCCTTTGCCCCCGATAACATCGGGGGTTTTTTTACGGTAATTTTTTAAGGCCATACCCGTAAATTAGATTTTTATATTTGAAAAACTTTCGTTTCTCTAAAATTGAGATAATGGAATCAGAAAATGTTTGCTTACCATCATCCATTTTCCAAATTGTTCTAAATGCATAACGCCTTACTGCATGAGCAATTAAATCTGCGAGTTGCAAGCCGGCAATATTTGCTCCTTTTGCTTTTACCTTTAATTCTTTTGAAGTGATATGTTGTGATAGTTTCTCGGGTGAAAGAAATTGAGTTCCAACATCCATTAATCTGCGAAAAGATTTTTTCAAGCGCATATCTTCTTTTCCTCCTCTCGATTCAATCATCACATCACCTACCGCATAGTTTATGTCAAGTAACAATCGGTAGCGTTCCAAAATAATTTCCTGACAATAGTGGTATGGGTCATATTTCCAAGATGCTGCATAGTTGGTGTTGAGTTCCTGTTTATCTAACACAACGCCAATAACTTTGTATTCCCATTTAGTTAGAAGAGCAAGGAATTATTTATTAAAATTTGTTTCTATGATAATATTTGCCAATGCTTGAAAGGGATGCTTTTTGTAAAGAAGTTCCTTGCGATGAAAAACAACAGGAATAGATTGAAGGAGCCGTAACAATTGCTCTGTGTCAGCAACATCGGTGAGATACGATTTACCATCGCCTGATTCCAATTTCAGTTGTCCCAGATTTTGGGACAACTCGCTTCCTTCCTGCCGAAGTTTTGTTTTTAAGGCATTCCAATATTTTCTCGCTCGCGGGCTGCCGC
>JAJAYG010000539.1 GCA_026786335.1 Chitinophagales bacterium
CAATCAGTATGTAAAGCTTTCAAAAAAATGGTTTATCTCTTCGCATAATAAATTAAAAATTTCTTTTGCTCCTTACCAGGCATACAGCATGGAGCGCGGCATTGGCTATGGTGGTAATTATATTTCGGGGTATGAATATTATGCCATTGACGGCCAAAGCTTTGGCTACACCAAACTGAATTTGAAAAATGAATTTTTGAAGATCAAGATTAAAACCCTCGGCAACAATCCGTTTACCAAGGGAGCCGAAATACCTTTTTCAATTTTCGCCAGAGTGTATGCCGATGCGGGTTATGTAAAAGATGAATTGTATTACCAGAATAATCCATTGGCAAATGAGTTTCTGTTTGGCTATGGCGTTGCGCTGGATCTTGTTTTAATTTACGATACCTCCCTGCGTTTCGAATACTCGGTTAACCGCATGGGCGAGCATGGATTGTTTTATCATTTTAGTACTTACTTCTAAAAGGTAATTAACAGTTGACATACGTGCCACCACTATCAAACAAAAATAAAATTTGAACGGTGTACTTTCAGAGATGGCACAACTCGTAAACAAATCGCATTACATCAAATATTCTTTAACAGAATGCTGTAACATCTGTTTACAATGCATCCATATAAGTCCATTCAGCATTTTTGGTTCGGGTTCATTTTCAATATCTGAATAGCCCGATAAAAACCGCAGCACTGTTAAATCATCACTTCCTTTATGCCGCTCTTTATAAAAGTCAATCATTTGCTGCAATGAATAATCATTGAGCAATTAAGCAACATCCATATAATCTTTCTTTTCTACCGGCTGCAGAATCGCAAATAATTTCATTGCAATAATCTCTTCAATTTGGGTTAGTTTGATTTGGTCAATTATTATTTTATTTCGAATGAAAGGAATATTCCAGGTTAGAAAATCGACTTTGATATTTCCGATCTTACAAAACACCCCGTGCATGCCTGTATGAACATCAAGAAAAATTTCGAAGCACGCTTCCAATTAATTCATCTGCACTTACAATTTCCTGCGCAACAAAATCAGCATCAGCAGAAATGCGATGGCCTTTTTGCAATGCCAAAGCAGTGCCGCCACACAACCTGAAATTATTAAAATCATCATTGGAAGCAACGGCTTTAATGATGGCAAGCAATTCGACTGAAACTGTATTATAGTGGAGCATTTTTATTCTTCTATAAATCCTAAAACCTTTGCAAGGTCAATTGTTCTTTGATCATTTCCACGCTGTATTTTGAAAGCATGCTTTTTTTTCAGCCGAATAGTTTTTCAGGATCATACGCAGATCACTTAGAATACCGTATTGAAAAACCCGGGCTATAATAAAATCAGCATTTTCCCTTTGGTTTAATTTATCAAAGTCAACATCCCAAAATGCTGAATTGCTTAACTTAAGTTCCATGATACAAACCTACCAGATTTCTTAAAAGTTTTATGCAGAGAAATAAATTGAAGATCTCCCCGCTGTTCTTAATCTTTTTCAGGCTTAGAATATAAGAATGGTTAAGAAGTTTCCCTGCTTCTTTTGTTTTGAAAAAACAAAAAACATTTTACCACAGCTCTCTAATTTCTATCCGCTAAATTTGCAAATCGTTAATTCGGGGAAATAAATTTTCTCCGCAGCAAATTCCAAGAATAAAAATCCGAAATCAAAACCCACCCGAGTACTCGGGACGAAATCAAAAGATGAACATCGCTTTATACTGTCGCAACATAAAGCCGGAGCACATTCCGGTTTTGCAGCAAACATTAGATCTTCTTTCACAAAAAAAAATTGGCGTTTTTATTTACAAGAACTTTTTTGAAAGTGTTTGGAAAGAAATAAAAACAAAGTCGGCAGTATCTACTTTCGAAACCCATGAAGACATTAAAGACAAAACCGATTTTATGTTTTCACTTGGCGGCGATGGCACCTTGCTCGATACGGTTACGTTTGTGCGCAACCAGAATATTCCGGTAATGGGCATCAACATCGGGCGGCTTGGCTTTTTGGCAAACATTGGTAAGGATGAAATTGAAGCAGCAGTATCTGCCATTGAAAGCGGATCATACATTCTCGATAAAAGAACATGCATTGAGCTGGAAAGCAACAAACCATTATTCGGCGAAGTGCGGTATGCATTGAACGATGTTACCATTCACAAGAAGGATACTTCATCAATGATCATCATTCACACTTACATCAATGGCGAATTCCTGAACAGTTATTTCGCCGATGGATTGATCATTTCAACACCAACAGGTTCCACAGGTTATTCCCTCAGTTGCGGCGGCCCGATTGTGATTCCATCGAGTGAAAATTTTGTGATTACCCCCATTGCGCCGCACAATTTAAATGTGCGCCCGATTATAGTTCCCGATTCGAGTGTGATTTCTTTTGAAATTGAAGGAAGGCAAGAAAATTTTTTCTGTACACTCGATTCAAGAACAGAAGCCATTGATACCAGCTATCAGCTTGCAGTTAAAAAAAGTAAAACCCGTATAAGTCTGGTGCGATTAAGCGATCATCATTTTTTAGAAACCCTTAGAAGAAAATTGATGTGGGGTGCTGATGTGAGGAAATGAAATTCGAGTTTTGAGTTTTGAGTTTTGAGTTGAACAAAGTTAATTTGAATCCAACCGAGGCCAGAAACCCAAAACTCGAAACCTGAAACTTTTTTCGCCTAAATTTGCAGTGAAGAAATAAAACCTACAACCCCCTCGTTTATCGAAACACAGCTACATTTTCATAAACAAATTTGATGTTCGCATTCAGGAACAAATTTTTTCTTACCTGTATTCTGCTTTCAGGATTTAATTCTGCCATTGCGCAGCGCTGGGATTTTGGCGCTTGGTTTGGCGGTGCCGATTACTTTGGTGATCTCAACACACTTACTTCATTTCGTTTTGTAAATCCAGCAGGCGGTGTGCTTGCCCGTTACAATGTTGATGATCGCGTTTCATTTCGCGCAAACATTGGAGCAGGCCATGTTTGGGCAGATGATCAATATTCTAATGCTTATGTTGAGCGAATAAGAAACCTTGGTTTCTCCTCTAATATTTTTGAAGCAAGTGTGCAGGCAGAGTTTAATTTCATTCCATTCTCAAATGTTTTTCTTTCAACATACAGCGAAAAACAACGGTACTCGCCCTATATATTATTGGGCTTTAGCACATTTTATTTTAATCCCAAAGTTGATTATAACGGAACTACTGTTGAATTACAGCCTTTAGGAACTGAGGGGCAGGATTTGCAAGGCTATACCGATCTAAAGAAGTATAAAAGAGTAAGTACTGCTTTGTTGATTGGTGGCGGAATCAAATATCGTATTGGACGAAACTTCGGTTTACAGTTTGAAGCAGGGGTTAGAAAAACTTCAACTGATTACCTCGATGATGTAAGCGGAAATTATGTTGATCCCATAGTCATGTTATTTGAAAGGGGAGAGATGACAGCTTTTCTTGCCGACCCATCAGTTGCAGTCTTAAGTGAACCTATTGGTGTGGCAGGTAAAATGCGAGGGGACAACACAAAAAGTGACGATTACATGTTCTTTGGGATCGGATTTATTTATACCATCAAACCTTATAAGTGCCCATATCAATAATAGGTTTCTTTTAAACCCCACTGCGTACTAACTTGCGCCGCCTTAAAAAAATGATTCACCCAGCAGATATAGATTTGAATAAGTTACCGGTTCACATTGCCATAATAATGGATGGCAATGGAAGATGGGCTATGCAACAAGGTGAAGCAAGAACATTCGGGCATCGTAATGCCGTTTCGGCAGTGCGCGCTGCAACAGAAGGTTGTGCAGAATTAGGTGTAAAGTTCTTAACGCTTTATGCATTTTCTACCGAAAATTGGGCTCGCCCGAAAGAAGAGATTGATGCCTTAATGGAATTGATGGTAGAAACAATACATGGAGAATTGGAAACGCTGATGAAGAATAATATTCGCCTGCGTACGATTGGAAACGTTAGTGAACTTCCATTAAAATGCAAAGAAGAACTGGCAGATGCAGAGTTAATAACAAAAAATAACAGCGGGCTCACATTGATTATTGCACTCAACTACAGTTCAAGATGGGAACTTAGAGAAGCAACCAGAAAAATTGCTGCTGATGTTTTAGCAGGCGTTTTAAAACCTGAAGAAATTACTGAGTCAACTATTTCGGCATACCTCGATACAAAAGAATATCCCGATCCCGAACTAATGATACGAACCAGCGGTGAACAGCGTTTAAGTAACTATTTGCTTTGGCAACTGGCATACGCCGAGCTGTTTTTTACTCCGGTATTATGGCCCGATTTTACAAAACAAGATTTGCACGAAGCAATTGAAGATTATCAAAAACGCGAACGCCGCTTCGGTAAAACAAGTGAGCAGATTAAATTATGATGAGAAGAAATTTATTAATGATTGTTGCTCTTTTATTAGTACAAGGTGTTGCATC
>JAJAYG010000540.1 GCA_026786335.1 Chitinophagales bacterium
ATGATTTACTGTAATAAACAACTCATGATTGGTGAGTGCGAGCATGGGGAAATCTGTCCACAAAGTATCATTGAGGGGGTTACCCGGCAACTCATACAAATTCCAATTGCCATTGGGATTATCGGTTTCTGAGAAAGCAATGATGATGCTCGAAGTGCTGTGCGTAAAGCCCGCAAGAAAAACCACCACAAATTTATTCAGGTCGGGGTCATAGATTGCTTTGGGATCATACTTGCTGTGTGTGTTGCCAAGTGAAGTTGCAAATGCAGCGAGAGAAATTTGCCCCATAGCAGTATCGGCATTTAAATCATATTTAAAAATGCTGGTGTTCATTACAGAAATCAAATAGCCTGTTGTTGAAACGGCAATGTCATTATCATTCGGCACACTGCCGGTGTTTGAGTTGCCCTGAAATCCCTTCCACACATAAGCAGAATCAATTTCTTCTCTCAGAGTTGCACCCGGATTTAAATGTGGTTTTATTTTTTTCAGCAAATCTTTTTTCAATGCATTCAATTGATTGGTTTGCTGATGTTCATCTGCAACCGGCTCGGCAAATCGCTGCAAGCTCGTATTCCAATCTGTTTTTATTTCAGCCACATTTATTGAAGTTGAAATTGGAAGTGTAAAATATTTTGATTGCGATTTTGTTTGAAATGAAAAAAGAAAACTGATGGAAAGCAGGAGTAAATTTTTATTCATATCGGTTGTATGTATTTGGGAAAATTAAAAAGAAGATTTGCTTCGCAGCAATTTATTTTTTCTCAGGCAAATTCTACAAGCACTGCATCGCCTCTGTTAATATTAAGCAGCGTGTTTGCTTTTCCTTTGTTGAGGGCAATCTCCAAATAACCGGCAGTGTTAAAGAAAACCACGAGATCGCCTTCACTAACATCAGCATAATTTCTGCTGAGTTGTTTGATGTGATAATTTTTGAAATGAACAGTTACATTTCTTCCCTTCACCACGCGGTCATATTCTTCTTTCTTAATATCGGTGATGGCATTAAAGAAACTATCGAGATGGATCACGCTTCCTTTCAAATGATCTACAGAAATTGTAGGCCTGCTGTTGATGCGCATTTTAAAATTGCTAACCTGCTTTGCAATTTCATTGAGAGTTTTACCTGCTGCAATGTGCGCCGCTGCTCTCACATACACATCGCTTAGCGGCAGCGTGCTGCTTATTTCATCAATGGTCAATGCCACTTCAAAAATTTCTTTAGGGGTAATGCCATCCCATATTAAACCGAACAAGCCATTATCGGGGGCAATAAAAAAATGATCATCGTGCTTAACAATCAACGTGGCAGCATCGGCAACATCAAATGTATTTACGCCAATAAGGTGAATGGTTTGGGAAGGAAAATGTTTGTATGCATTCTTAATCACAAAAGCTGCATGCTGAATTTCAAACTTCTCAATCTCATGCGAGATGTCAATAATATTTGCATTGGGAATAGCTCGCAGCAACTCACCTTTGATTGCGCCTGCATAATAATCGCGGTTGCCTAAATCTGTTGTTAGCGTAATCACTTGCACCCTGCGAATTTCGGCAGCAAATTTTCTGCATCAAAGTTTTATTCTTCACATTCAGCCGTTGTGGGTGTTTGTTCACCGACAACTGTAGTAAAGGGATAGTAAACAAAATACTACCTTCGATAAAAATGAAACTACGATGAATGAAAATTTTTTTACATCATCACATGTTAATGTTGTCGGTGAACAAACACCGGCAACGGCACTCGCATACCTTTAATTCACAGGGAACACCGACAAGGGCGGAATGTTTGCTGTGTGGTATTTTCTCCTGTCGCCGTTCAAAACCAAAAACCACATGCTCCGAAAAATGTACATAATTAATTTCGATTACACTTTTTAATCACTCTTTTACGTAAATATGCAGTAACAAAAAAATCAGCGCATATAAAAGTGTTGCTTTAACCCCCGACTCTATTATTTTTTATTATCATTTTTATTTTTTAACATAAAACCTGATTACGATGACAACAACCTCTACATTTCAATTAAAAAATATTTTTACTTTTCTAATACTTCTTAATATATGCACCGACATCAGCGCTCAGGATGTTTATATGCATTGGGCCAGGGTTTTAGGAGGAACCGGCAACATAACTGCGAAAGCTATTGCTATAGACAATAACGGCAATGTTTATACTACCGGCTCCTTTACCGACACAGCAGAGGTTGACCCCGGAACGGGAACGGTAAATTTGATTTCGCCCGACCCCTTTTATGGCGATTTTTTTGTTTCTAAACTGAATGCTTCGGGTGATTACTTAAATGCCTATTATACCGGAGGATTGGGGGCACAAGACTATGGAAGTGCCTTGATAACCGATGCGGCTAATAATGTTTTTACAGCTGGCTATTTTCATAACTCAGCAGATTTTGACCCCGACCCTGTTGATTCATTTGTATTAACCGGAGGAATTGGGATTGCATTTGTGTCCAAGTTTGATGCAAACAATGATTTTGTTTGGGCAAGTAAAGCGGGGATATCAGATAATCTCTATAACGGAATAGCATTGGATGACAGTGGTAATGTGTACACCACGGGAAAATGGAGTAATGATATCTATATAAGTAAACGGAATGCTGAGGGCGACACGCTTTGGAATAAACGATATCCGCCTACTACACTTAATAATGTTGGGAATGGAATAGCTGTAGATGATTCGGGCTATGTATATGTAACGGGATATTATTGGGGATTAAGTTTTTTACCTAATGCAGGCAACACCGATGTGTTTGTAATGAAACTTGATGCTAATGGGAATTTGGTTTGGGCAAAAGGGTTTGGAGGAACAGGACAGGATTTTGGAAATAGTCTTATTATAGATAAGTCCGGTGGATTATATATAACAGGTTTGTTTAACAGTAAGGTAGATTTTAATCCCGGCACAGCAGTAGCCGACACATTCTTTTTAACCTCGGCAGGCGGCCGAGATGTTTATGTTATGAAGCTAAATTCAAACGGACAGTTTCAGTGGGCAACCCGCGCAGGGGGAAAATTGTCAGATGTGGGTGCAAGTATTGCCATTGATACTGCGGGCAATACTTACATAACGGGAAATTTCGCGGACACCGCAGCATTCGGCAACAGCACGTTTATCTCTACGGGAGGAGACGATGCTTTTGTAGCTAAACTGAATGCCAGCGGCAATTTCATTTGGGCGAAGCAATTCGGAGGAGACGGAACAGATGCTTCCAGAGACGTTAAACTAGATGCTTCGGGTAACATTTTTTTGACCGGCTATTTTGCGCAGACCGCTGATTTAGATCCTGAGTCGGGTGTATTCAGTGTTACATCTGAGGGTTTATTTGATGTATTTGTTATCAAACTCAGTCAGCAACCTATTACAAGCATTCCAACTCTTACTGATGAAAGTAAAATTGAAGTTTATCCAAACCCATTTTCTGATCAAATGACTTTTAGTTATTCTGATAACAATCAGTCTTCTCTTTCACTTTATAACTTTCTCGGACAACAAATATTGCAACGGACAATTACAAACTCAACGACAATAAACACGGAGCAACTTGCAAACGGAATTTACTTTTATGAATTACATAACGCCAAAGGGAAGATTAAAACAGGAAAGGTTGTAAAGCAATGACAGAACTCAAAATTCTTCTTGCATCAAATGATGGTTCAAATACCTCATGCAATTTACTGCGCTGCGAATTTTAAAAAT
>JAJAYG010000541.1 GCA_026786335.1 Chitinophagales bacterium
AATTATAAGTGTAAAAACTCACCCCTGATTATTCGCTTCGCGAAAACTCATTCCCTCTCTTTTTCAAATAGAGGGGACGACTTCGAACGAAGTTCGGAGTCAGGGGTGAGTTAATCATATAAATGTTGTATCAATAAAAATTTAATCCCCATCTTTCCCCAAAGAAAATCCAGCTATGAATATCAAACGCCGCCTCATCATCATGAACTTCCTGCAATTTTTTATTTGGGGAGCATGGCTGATTTCAATCGGAAATTATTTAGACGGCACTTTGCACTTCAGCGGCTCGCAGATTGGTGCTGTGTTTTCTACACTGGGGATCGCATCGCTTTTTATGCCGGCACTCTTGGGCATCGTAGCAGATAAATGGCTGAATGCAGAACGCGTTTTGGGATTGTGTCACCTTGTGGGGGCAATACTTTTATTCTACGCATCTACCATCACCGACCCCAATACATTTTTCTGGGTGATGTTACTCAACTCTATGTTTTACATGCCCACGATCGCATTGAACAATACCGTCTCTTACATCATACTCGAAAACAAAGGATTTAATATTGTAAAAGATTTTCCTCCCATAAGAGTGTGGGGTACCATTGGTTTTATTGCTGCCATGTGGATCGTTGATTTCTTTGGGTGGACTCCAACGGCAAACCAATTAATCTTCAGTTCAGCATCTGCATTGGTATTGGGAATTTATGCTTTCACCATGCCGCAGTGCAAACCAGTGAAATCGAAAAGTGATGGTTCGTTTTTATCTATGATGGGCATTGATGCATTTGTATTATTCAAGCAACGCAAGATGTTTATCTTCTTTTTGTTTGCGATGTTTCTTGGCGGCGCATTGCAGATCACCAATGCATTTGGCAGTTTGTTTTTAAAAAGTTTTGAAACAACATTACCCGATTCATTCGGCGTAAAACATTCTAACCTTTTGCTTTCAATCTCTCAGATATCTGAAACACTTTTTATTCTCACCATTCCATTTTTGCTACACAAATTCGGAATCAAAAAAGTAATGCTGATAAGCATTTTCGCATGGGTATTTCGTTTTGGTTTGTTTGCCATCGGTGATCCCGGTGCAGGATTGTGGTTGTTGATTCTCTCAATGATCATTTACGGAATGGCTTTCGACTTCTTCAATATCTCTGGAAGTTTGTTTGTAGAAAATGAAGCGCCATCAAACATGCGCGCAAGTGCGCAGGGGTTGTTTATGTTTATGACAAATGGGATAGGAGCTATGATTGGCGGCTATTGCAGCGGATTGGTTGTTGACTATTTTACAGTGAATGATATTCGCGACTGGACAAGTATCTGGTTAACGTTTGCAGCTTATGCGCTTGCATTAGGAATTATTTTTCCTTTGGTTTTCAAATACAAACACGATGCTGCTGCTTTGGAAAATGTGAAGCATTAGCTGGCAAATAAAGAATCTTAAGATTGATTTGTTACCATTATGTAATATTGCAAAAAAACAAGATTTATGTTTGATTTTCTATTAACAACCGATGGATGGATGAGTTTATTAACGCTCCTTTTTATGGAGATCATTCTTGGCGTCGATAACATCATTTTTATTTCCATTATTGCCGACCGCCTTCCAAAAGCGCAACAGCAGCGTGCAAGAACAATTGGTTTAACGCTGGCATTGTTGGTGAGAGTTGGTTTGTTATTTTCAATTTCATGGCTTACACACCTTACTGAGCCAATTGCAACCTTTGGCACTTTTAATTTGTCAATTCGTGATTTGATTTTGTTAGCCGGCGGTTTCTTTCTCTTGTATAAAACCACTAAGGAAATACACAATAAGATTGAAGGGGAAGAAGATCATATTAACAGAAAAGGTAAAAGCACTTTTGCATCGGTAATTTCACAGATCATTGTGATCGATGTGGTTTTTTCTGTTGATTCTATTTTAACTGCTATAGGTCTTGTAGATCATGTAAGCATTATGATCATTGCTGTTGTAGCTGCAATGATATTTATGCTGGTGTTTGCAAATGCAGTAAGTAGTTTTATTTCAAAACATCCAACCATAAAAATGTTGGCTCTTTCATTTTTACTCATGATCGGGTTTCTATTGATTGCCGATGGTTTGCATTATCACATTGATAAAAAGTATCTCTACTTCGCAATGAGTTTCTCTTTTCTTGTTGAGTTTTTAAACATGAGGGCAACTAAGAAAAAACCTAAAAAGGATTCGCAATAATAAAGCGGCTATTTTTTAATCAGTGATTTCTCCGGCTTAATCAACTCTGGAAATTGTTTCTGAAATCTTTTAATGCGAGGAATTGATTCATTGGTTACATAGGGATTATCATTGGGGTGATGCTGAATGTAATTCTGATGATAGTCTTCAGCCTTCCAAAAAACAGTGAATGGTGTTACCTCTGCAGCAATGGGTGCCGAAAATTTTCCTGAAGCATTTAATTGTGCAATGTAATCTTCAATAATTTTTTTCTCAATGGCATTTCTGTAAAAAGCAATGGAGCGGTAAGAGCTTCCATGATCGGGTCCTTGTCCGTTTACTTGAGTGGGATCTTGCGAAGCAAAAAATACTTTTACCAAAGTGGGAAAATCTACCACAGCGGAATCATAATAAACTGTAACCCCTTCCGCATGGCCCGTTCCTTCTGCGCATACTTCTTCATAGGTGGGGTTTTTTGTGGTGCCGCCTGCATAACCGCTTACTGCTTCTTGCACACCTTTAACACTCTCAAATACAGCTTCGGTGCACCAGAAACATCCTTCGGCAAATGTTGCTTGCGAATATTTTGAGAGATCGGCATTTATAATTTCTGTAATTGGAATCGAAGTTTCTTCAATCTTACTTTTTTCGGAAGAATTTTTTTCGGCGCAGGAATTTATGCTTAAACTTAAAAGCAAAAGAGCAGTAATTGGAGTTGAAAAAAATTTCATGTTGATGATTTGATTTTTAAGTACGATTGGAATGTAATATTAGATTTTGTGAATTAATGCATTACTGAACAATGAGTGTTTTTAAAAGTTCATTTGGAGATTTTTCCTTCCTTTCAAAAATTATTATTTAAGATTGCAAAAAAATATTTCTATGATCATTGAAGACCGCACTGTTGTAACCCTGCAATACACACTTACCATTGATGAAAATGGTAAGCAGGTAGAAATTGAAAAAACTACTGCTCATAAACCTTTTGTTTTTCTTTTTGGAAAAAACAATGCACTCCCATCTTTTGAAAAGAATCTTGCAGGTAAATCTGTTGGTGACACTTTTGAATTTGTACTTATTTCGGAGGAGGCTTATGGTGTAAATGACGAAAAGAATATGGCACACATTCCGATCGAAGCATTTCTGGGAACCGATGGAAAACCCGATCCAAAGTTGCTTTTTGAAGGCAACATATTATCAATGCAGGATCAGGAGGGTAGAATGTTTCGCGGAGTTGTTGTTAATATCAGTGACATCGAAGTGCTTATGGATTTCAATCATCCGCTTGCTGACAAAGATTTACATTTTAAAGGTGAGGTAGTTGACATAAGACTTGCAACACTTGAAGAACTTACTCATGGACATGTACATGGTTTTGGCGGGCATCACCATTGATTTTATTATACCGGGTTATTCAGCTATTAATTTTCCTCATTCAAGTTTAAATTAATTTTTAAATGTTAAAGATCATATTGTGCTAAGG
>JAJAYG010000542.1 GCA_026786335.1 Chitinophagales bacterium
AGATTCAATTACATCGGGATAAATGGTGCCTTGCGCCAACCACTTTGCATCATTGAGTTTGTGCGCTTCTTCTTCAAATACTCTTATAAAATTTTCACCTATAATTTTTCTTTTCTTCTCAGGATCGCCAACCCCTTCAAGGGCATTAAGGAAACGATCACTTGCATCAACGCCATCAATATTTAACCCCATGCTCTTGTAACTTTCAAGCACATTTTCAAATTCATTTTTGCGAAGCAAACCATTGTTTACAAAAAAGCAAAACAGATTTTTACCTATGGCGCTATGTAATAAACCCGCAGCCACTGTTGAATCAACACCGCCCGATAATGCAAGCAGCACGTGATCATCACCAACCTGGTTTTTTATTTTCGAAACTGTTTCATCAATAAAATGAGCAGGAGTCCAGTCTTGTTTGCAGTGGCAAATGGCAACACAAAAATTGCTAAGCATTTTCATTCCTTCGGTTGAATGAACTACTTCAGGGTGAAACTGAAAACAATAAACAGGTTTGGCAAAAGCATTTTCTTTATTTCTGAAAGCAGCCACTTCAATGTGCGATGAGTTGGCGATCAACTCAAACTGCTCAGGGATTTTTGTGATGGTATCTGCATGGCTCATCCAAACTTGTGAGTCGGCACTTACATCTCCTAATAGCGCATCACTTCCGTTTAATTTGTGAAGTAAGGCTCTGCCGTATTCTCTGGTATTTGATTTTTCTACTGTGCCGCCTAAAATTTTCGCAATCAATTGAGCGCCGTAACAAACACCGAGCAACGGGATTTTTCCGAGGAATAAATTGAGATCAACATCGGGAAAATTTTTATCGTAAACTGAAAAAGGACTGCCTGAGAATATTACGCCTTTAACTTCATCATCAATTTCAGGAATGTGATTGAATGGATGTATTTCGCAATAGATATTTAATTCACGAACTCTTCTGGCAATTAACTGTGTGTATTGTGAGCCGAAATCAAGAATCAAAATTTTCTCCATTCAGCAAAGGTACTATCACGAAAGAGGAATGAGGAATTGAAAAGGATAATTTTTTAACAAGCAAATAATAAAGCAACGACATTAAATGCGACATACTATTTTCACCTCATTAAAATCCTGAATGAAAAAATATATACTATTTTCCATTTTAATTTCTTCAATTCAACACCTGCATGCAGCAATATGGCATGTAGGTCCTTCACAAGTTTACACAAAGCCGAGTCAGGTTTCATCATTGGTGCAGAATGGTGACACCGTAAATATTGATGCCGCTACTTATACATCTGATGTTGCGTACTGGAACGCAAGCGATTTGCTTATCAGAGGAATTGGTGGCTATGCTTACCTGCAATCCAATGGCGCCTCTTATGGCGGCAAAGCAATTTGGGTAATAGGAGGGAGCAATACAACTGTTGAGTGGATTGAATTCAGTGGCTGTTCAGTTCCCGATCATAATGGCGCGGGCATTAGGCAAGAAGGAAAAAATTTAACTGTTCGGCATTGCTATTTTCATGATAATGAAGAAGGCATTTTAGCAGGTACTGTAAATCCCAGCAACATTTTAATTGAGTACACTGAGTTTGATCACAATGGATATGGTGATGGGTATTCACATAATTTGTACATCAATAATATTGATACGCTTACTTTTCAATTCAACTATTCGCACCATGCTGTTGTAGGGCACGAATTAAAATCGAGAGCCCATGTAAATTTTATTTTATACAACCGCATCAGTAATGAAGCAACCGGCACTGCAAGCCGCGAAATTGATTTGCCCAATGGAGGAACTTCAATTCTAATTGGAAATGAAATTGAACAAGGCGCTAATTCTGAGAACTCAAATATTATTGGTTATGGGTTAGAAGGATTAACAAACCCATCACCTCACGAAATTTATTTAGCAAACAATACAATCGTAAATGATAAATCTTCGGGAACATTTTTGCAATTGCAAACAGGCACTTCATTGCTAAAATCTTACAACAACATTTTTGCAGGAAGCGGAACGCTCTTGAGCGGAACAGCAACATCGGTTGATACTTCAAATAATTGGAGAACGGTCAGCATTGCATCAGTAAGTTTTTCAGATGCTTCTAATTATGATTATCATCTTTTGAATTTATCTCCCGCGATTGATAAAGGTGCGAATGCAGGAAATACAAATAGCGGCTTTTCATTGTTGCCATTGTTTGAATATGTTGATCCTGCTAATTCAATTTTAAGAATGCCGAATGGAAATATCGATTTGGGTGGTTATGAATTTTCATTTCCATTAAACATTTCAAATGCCGCAGAAATTTCAAATTCAATTTCTGTTATTCAGAATAATGAAAATGAATTTGTATCAATAGCTTCTCAAGGGCTTATAATTACTGAAATCAATTTGTTTAAGATTAATGGGGGAAAGATATTTTCTAATTCAACTTCAACGCAGAGTTATCAATTTTACACTTCTTCATTGATAAGCGGAATTTATATTCTTGACATTAAAACAAAAGAAGGAGTAAACAAAACAATAAAACTTTTTTTTCATTAGGGAATTAATACACTTACTTTGGTTTTCATTTCCATTCAATATTATTCTTATTTATAACCTAACTAAAATTAAAAAACATGAAATCAACTTTACTTCAAAAGAAATTAGCTGCCTATTCAGCAATGGCAACAGCAATTTGCGCTGCATCAAATGCTGATGCACAAATTGTTTATACCGATGTAAACCCCGATGTTACGGTTAATACCGGCGATACTTACGATGTTGATCTTAACAATGATGGCATTGTAGATTACAAGGTTCACGCAGGAAAAAACAATGCAAATACATGGAAGAGTGTAGAAATTTATTCTTCAAAATCCTCGAACACCAATGTTGTAGCTGCATACCTCGGTGCATTTTCCTACTATTATGCAAATCTTTTTTCTGCGGGTGACCCTATTGATCAAGCAGCAACTTTCTATCCTGCCTATCCATTTGTAACGCTGAATTTTGTTTATTCAACAGGATCAGTTCAAGGTGCCTGGCATGGTGCTGTTGATGGCTATGCGGGCCTTCGTTTCAACATAAATGGAGAACAGCATTATGGTTGGATCAGGCTCGATGTTGCCGAAGATGCA
>JAJAYG010000543.1 GCA_026786335.1 Chitinophagales bacterium
AGACATGCCTTGAGGGTGGTATTGGGTAGGGAGTACGGATACTTCAAAATTCAAGTTCAAAAATGACGATTTGATAGATCAAATTATTTATGATGATAACGGAATTTATTTTGTTGGTAAAACTGAATCTCCGAAAAGCGGCATCGCTCAGTTCGCCAATTGCGCTACCACTACTTATTTGGGAGGCACAGGTGGTGATGCTTACATTGCTTACCGAAATACTATGTGTGGTGATACATGGACAACTTTTTTCGGCTGCTCCACTGCAAAGGAATATGCATATTGCATTGCTGAGGATAAAGTAAGTACAAAGAAATTTTTTTATGCTGCCGGTGAAATTGATTATGGAAGCAATCCAAGCCCAATGACTGCAGCAGCATGCGTAGGAACATGTAACACAATTAAACAAGATGTTGTAAACGCTAACGATATTGGAAAAGATGATGGTTTTATAGCAAAGTATGATGGCACAGGTCATATGATACGTTGGACTTATTTTGGTGGTGATGGGCAACAGGCCCTGACATTACAGTAAATTTAATACAGCAAGCTGATCGTCCTCATGGTTTAGCAATTTACGACGACGGGAGTAACAAATATTTAGTAATTGCTGGAAGTACCGCCAGTACAAGTGGTATAAGCAAAAACCCACCTGGAGGAACTACATGGGATAATCAATATGGTACTAATGGAACCAACGGAAGTATAGATGGATTCTTAATGGAGTGGAACAACATGTCAAATCTAAGCACAGGTCCTCTTTGGTCAACTTATTTTGGAGGTAGTGCTGCTGACAGAGTAAGGAAAACACTGGTTATGCCTGATGGTAGTATTTATATAGGAGGCGAAACAAAGAGTATCGAAGACGGATCAAAGTTTGAAACTACCTCCGATGCTCTACAGGGAACGAGAGATGGTACGTCAGGTAAATATGATGCTTTTCTAGCTAAGTTCAAAATTGAATCTTCTAATCTAAATTTAAAATCATTCACTTTTTTTGGCGGCAATGGTGATGACCGAATTAAGGATATTAATCTTTTTCATTCTAACGCTACAGCAAATAATAATGCTGACTCTATTGCAATAGTAGGATTAACATCAAGCAACAATCTGAATAGTGCCGGACTATTATCTACCAATGCAGATTCTGTAAGTAAGATATTGCATGGAACTGAAGATGCTTTTTTCGCCGTAATAACAGGAACAGGAACTACACAATTGCATAGTTTTGCTTGTTATGTTGGCGGGGCAAATATTGAAGATGAAAAAAACAGCTACGGACCAACTATAGCTTTAGGACCTATAGGTGTTGAATACATCGGCTTCTCAACAACAAGTAGTAATGTTAAGAGTGCTTGTAAGGTAAATACCCAAACAGGATCGTACAACAATCCAGGAGACAGTAGCACACATGATGTTTACGTTGGAAAAATCTATCCGTTTGTAGAACACTATGCAGCACCTTGCCCTACTTGCAATCCTTGTAAGTTGGATGGGAGTGAAAATTCTTACGATGCAGCATTGGAATTTTATCCGGTGCCTTTTAACAACGAAGTTAACTTGAAAGTGAATGCTTTAAAAGATGCAGAGGCAATGATTAGGATTTACAACTCGATGGGTCAAGAAATTTTAAGACAGAAAATTTCTGTCGTACAGGGAAGCAATGTTACAAAACTCAATTTACAGGGGCAGCCATCAGGAATTTATTTATGCCGGATTTTAATTGACAATAAGATTGAAACAGCAAAAATTATTAAGGAATAGTTGTGCCTTATTGTTTGACAAATTTTGTTGTTTGAATATTATTTTCTGTTTGAAGTGTAAGGAAATAAATACCATCTGATAAATCTTCAACTGGTATTATTACATTATTATTGTTGAACCTTACAATTTCACTAATAATTATTTTGCCGCTTAGATCAGCAATTGAAATTACCCCTTGTTCAATTGTAGAAAGCGGATCATTAATTATTAACTGTTTGGTAGTTGGGTTAGGGTAAATATGTAACAGAGATGAATTCACCAATTCATCTATTGAAGTTCCAGTTCCGCTAAGAAGCCGTGCTAAAAAAAAGACACCACTATGTTTTTGAGCGATTAGAATTTTACCGTCGAACTGCTCTCTTATCAAATACTTGTTTGCTCCCGTGAGCATACCGCCTCCAAAATTTGCAATGCCATTCACACCAAATGCTGTGTCAAACAACCCGTCATTAAAATAACGAGCAACTGAAATGTCACCATTTACCTGACCATTGCAAGCAAGAATTTTATTATCAATTTGGATTTGGCAACCTAGTACCCCATAATTAAGAAATGAAAGATTAAGAAAGCCGTTAATTGCAAAGGCACTATCTACTGTGCCTTCTTCATTATAGCGAAGAATTTGAAAACCATAGTATCCATAAGAATAGAGTATAAGTATTAGCATTTTATTATCATTTTGCAATAAGAATTGATAAGCACTTCCTCCGCCTAATTCAATACTATCATTACAATTATCCAAAAAGGTTGAATCGACAGAACCATTCGGCATTAAACGAGAGATGAAATATGAATAGAGACAATTAATTTTGTCATCTTCTCGTATAGAGAGTAAAAGGAGTCCCGTTTCTTCTTGCTTGTTAAGTGATTGAGTTCCATTGGTTGCAAATGTTGAATCTATAGTGCCATCAGTATTGAGTCGCTCTAAGAATACCCAATTATCAGTGCCATACAAAATTCCATTATCGTGAGTTTCATGAGCACCAAATAATAATTTTCCATTGCTTTGAAATTTCAAGTCAGTGCATTCAATTGCATCTTCCCCTTGGTTAGGAAAATTTAAGCGCAGCCGGCCTCCTTCACCAAATGTAGAATCAGGGTTTCCTTTGGTGTCCATCTTGTGAAGTATCACTCCAAATGAGCCCTTGAGATCAACTAAATCTTCATCACCCAATCTAATGCTTAAGCAATTCTGGGCAACGAAAATGTTTAATTCATTAGAGGCAATAATACAACCAGGGTCATTGAATTCAAATCCTGTTGTACTTACTCTTTGATTGGGTACGTAATACCCATTTACACCGTACGTAGGATCAAGTGTACCATTAGTATCAATTCGAAAATAAAGCAAACGATTCTCATTGTTGATCCCAGCACAAAATATTTTTCCATCCGCTAAAACGGTAAAGTCCTGAATTATATCATCTGGCGGAATGCTATCAACAGATGCCAAAGAAATTGAACCATTGTTTGCAAAAGAACCATCAGCATTACCATCAGAGAGGAACTGAGAAACCCCAATTAAGTTATTCCCATTTTCAAAAGCAGTGCTGCTATAAATAATTTTACCATCAAATGTTATTGCGCCATTCACTTGTATTGATTTTCCGCAGTCAAAAGTTTTTCCCGCAACACCACTTAATCCAAAACTATTATCAAGTGATCCATCATTTAAAAGTTGATACAACACAGGTTGATAAACCAAGCCATTGAAAATACTTCCTCCAACTATTGCTGTTGAATCATTATTTGAAAAAGCAAACCATGCAAAATTATTTTCACTTCCTGTGTAAAGTGTATCAACTCCGTTGTTTCCAAATGAATTATCAGGTGATCCGTTCGGTAGCAACTTCCAACACAACATGCTGCTTTCAGTTTCTGATTCAACGTGACCGACAATTAGAATTTTATCATCGGGCATGGTTACTACATCTTGCCCTGCCATGAGTCCTGTGCCTGAAAATGTTTTGTAACCAGTGTTGTTGAAAGTAATATCGAGGTTGCCATCAGTATTGAAA
>JAJAYG010000544.1 GCA_026786335.1 Chitinophagales bacterium
CAAACTATTGCGCAAAGTTTTTCTTCTTTGATTGAAACCTGATTTTACCAAAGCGAAAAAGAATTTTTCATCCTCAACCTTTTCAGGTGATTCTAATCTCACAATTCTTATTACTGCTGATTTTACTTTTGGCGGAGGCGCAAAGCACTTCTCACCCACCTCAAATAAATATTCAACTTTATAAAATGCTTGAAGCAGTACGCTTAAAATTCCGTAATTTTTATTTCCCTCGCCCGAGGCAATTCGCTGCGCCACTTCCTTTTGAAACATTCCAACCATCATCGGTATCCTGTTTTTGTTTTCCAGTATTTTAAAAAGGATTTGTGTTGAAATGTTGTAAGGAAAATTTCCGATCACGGCAATTGATTCTTCTTTGAGCGCTGCCAAATCAAATTTCAAAAAGTCATCATGAAAAATATTTCCTTCGGGAAAAGAAAATTTTTCTTTAACAAAGTTAATCATTCTACTATCAGTATCAACAGCATAAAATGTTTTCCCTTCCTGCTTCAATAAATATTTTGTGAGCATTCCCATGCCCGGCCCAATTTCTAAAATTGCCGCGGCATTAGCCTTCTTCAAAAATTCTTCAACAATTTTTTTGGCGATGTTTTCATCTTTCAAAAAATGCTGCCCTAATGATTTTTTCGCCCGAAGCATCGAAGAATTTATTCTGTTTTAAAATCTGCCGCAATGAATTTAAGTTAGATTTGCCGCCTCAAAATTTTTGACCCAAACCAATATGAAAATTACAGCCGCAGGCAAGTTAAGCCGCAATGCTCACATAATTTTTCTTGCCGAAAAAAATACCGACTTCAAATTATTGCAATTGCCCGAAGAAGATATTGACCTTATAAAAAGTCAACTAAAGAAAGAGGTAAAGCAAATTGTAATTCCTTCCCCATCAAAAATGCTCTATGTTATAATTCTTGAAATGAAAGATGCTGCATTTCAAACCGATGAATTAAATCGCAAAGCCGGAAATAAAATTCTGGCTTCAATCAACCACCACAAAATTGATTCGGTGGTTGTTCAAAATTTTTCTTCCATAGAAAATGCAACTATCACTTTTGCCGAAGGAATGGCGCTTGGCAATTACCAATTCATTCGTTACAAAAAAGATATTGAGAAAGAATCCAATTCGCTTAAAGAGATTTTAATCAGTGATGAAAAAATTTCTAAACAACAAATTGAAGAGCTGCAAGCAATCACCGATTCAATTTATCTCGTGCGTGATTTGGTAAATACACCGGTTAATTATTTGAACGCCACCGATCTTGCAAATGAAATTGCAAGTGCCGGAAAGAAAGCAGGATTTAGAACTGAAATATTTAACAAGTCAAAAATCACCGCATTAAAAATGGGCGGTTTGCTCTCGGTAAATCAGGGCAGCGTTGATCCTCCCACCTTCACCATCATGGAATACAAACCAAAAAATGCGGTGAACAAAAAACCAATTGTGTTAGTGGGTAAAGGTGTGGTGTATGATACCGGCGGTTTGAGTTTGAAGCCGACCGGAAATTCAATGGACTACATGAAGTGCGATATGGCCGGTGCCGCAACCATGCTTGGTGCTATTTATTGCGCAGCAAAAACAAAACTTCCTGTGCATGTGATCGGGCTGGTGCCTGCTACTGATAACCGCCCGGGCTTTAATGCATTTGCTCCGGGCGATGTAATTACCATGCACAACGGCATGACGGTTGAAATGCTTAACAGCGATGCCGAAGGAAGAATGATACTCGGTGATGCTTTAAGTTTTGCGCGCCAATACAAACCCGAACTCGTGATAGATGCCGCAACATTAACCGGTGCAGCGCATCGTGCTGTAGGTGATTATGCAATTGCATACATGGGAACTGCTGCTGCTGAAACAAAAAATCAAATGGAAGAATGCGGCCGCGAAGTATATGAGCGCTTGATTGAATTTCCATTGTGGGATGAGTATGGTGAAATGATTAAAAGTGATATTGCCGATATGAAAAATGTTGGCGGCGTAAATGCCGGTGCAATCACGGCCGGAAAATTCTTAGAAAAATTTACTGACTATCCTTGGTTGCATCTCGACATTGCGGGAGTTGCTTATTTATCATCAGCACAATCTTACCGTGGTAAAAATGCATCGGCAGTTGGAATGCGGTTGCTGTTTAGGTTCTTGAAGAAAAGAGCTACAGTATAAAATTCAAAATACAAAATTCAAAATCGGAATCGCAAAACACAAAACTCAGTACTCAAAACATAAATCTACCCATGAGCGAAAGACATAAATTTTTACTCGGTATTTCAATTGGTGATTTCAATGGCATTGGTATCGAAGTGATTTTGAAAACTTTTGCCGATAACAGAATGATGGAATTCTGCACGCCGGTTTTGTATGGCACTTCGAAACTCATCAACTACCATCGCAAAATTTTGAACATGGGAAATTTTGCATTCGCTCAGTCATCAACCATCGAGCGCATTCAACCTAATACTTTCAACATCATCAATTGCTGGGATGATGATCCCATTCCTCAATTAGGAATCGTGAGTGATGTTGCAGGTAAGTTTGCTTTTCTATCACTGCAAGCTGCGGTAAAAGATTTGAAGGAAGGAAAAATTGACGGGCTTATTACAGCACCTATCAACAAAAAAAATATTCAGTCACCCGAATTTAAATTCAACGGACACACCGGTTATTTGGCAGAGCAGGCAGGCGGAATAAATTACTGCATGCTGTTGTGCAGTAATGATATTCGAATAGGATTGGTAACAGAACATGTTCCGGTTTCGGAAATTGCGCAGCACATTAAGAAAGAGAAAATTCTAAAGAAGATCGAGATCATTAAAAAAACTTTGGTGCAGGATTTTGGAATTGAAAAACCGAAGATCGCTGTGCTCGGTTTAAATCCGCATGCGGGTGACGATGGTTTGATCGGTAAAGACGAGATTGAAGAAATAAAACCAGCCATCGAAGAAGCAAAAGCAAAAAATACTTTTGTGATGGGGCCTTACCCTGCCGATGGATTTTTCGGCAGTGGCCATCAAACAAAATTCGATGCAGTGCTTGCCATGTACCACGATCAGGGATTAGCGCCATTCAAAGCTTTGTGCTTTGATTCGGGTGTAAATTATACTGCTGGTCTTCCTTTCGTGCGCACCTCGCCCGATCATGGTGTGGCTTATGATATTGCAGGAAAAAATATTGCGCGTGAAGATTCATTTCGCGAAGCGGTATTTCTTGCTATAGATGTTTTAAAGAGGCGCACAAACTACAAGGAGATGACTGCGAACCCGCTGAAGAAAACTGAGATAAGGTTGGAGAGATAAAGGATTTCGGATTGTGAATTTCTGATTTCGGAATTGCTTGGCAGATTGTTAATCTACGTCAATAAATCCTATCACCCTACCAATCCTAAGAATCTTAGTTCACACAATTTACTCCTGCCCTTTATTCCAATTAAAATTGTAGTGGATGCCGAGGCTGAGATATTTATAAATTGTTAAAGTCCATGACGTATAGCTCTCAGTATTGTTTGATTGATTTTCCGGATGAAAATGCAACCCAAAGTTTAAGTTGAGCAAATCTGTATTGAGCGAAATTCTTTTTGAAATGAAATATTCAAAACCAATAGTTGGTCCCAGTGTAATGTAATTAGTGTATATATCCTGATCACTACTATATGGAGTTCTTAATAATGAATAGTAATAATCTAATGATGGTGTAAAATAAAAATTCTTAAAAAGTTTTTGTTTGAAAACAACACCTGAATTTAAACTCATACATCTGCTCGGTTTATAAGGAGCTGAATCAATAACGATTGTATAATTTGAAAAGAAGAGGTAATCTGCCAATGAAAAACCACCTTCAAAATAAAATTTATTACTTAATCTGCCTTCGTAAGAAATAAAAAAAGATGGCAATTCAATTATTTTAATCGTCGGCTTGTGGGAATCAAAAAGTGTAACAAAGTAATATGGAGGAGAAACAAATTCCAATGCAACCGAATTAGAATAATAAGGACACTTTTCACCGCTTTACGCAAAACAGGAGATTGAAAACATTACAATAAAAAGTGCAGTAATAATTTTCATTGAAAGGAATGAAGAACGAAGATAATTTTTCTACATAATATTTATAACAACGAATCGCCAATTATTTTCCCTTCACAAATTTCTTAAAAACCCGCTCACCGCTTTTGTTATTTATGATTTCAATAGTATAAAATCCCGCTGCTAAAGCCGAAGTGTTGAGTTGCGCAGTGAAGTTGGTAAATTTTTGGGGAATGAAAATTTCTTTTCCATTTACATCATCAACTTCAATGGTTGTTGCATTCGTTTCTATTCCCAAATTAATTATCAAATAATCTTGTGCGGGATTTGGGTAAACTGAAATAAAATTAGTTGCAGGCGTTTCAATTCCCGAAACATCAGCAGACAATTTCACGATCCAATAATCCTCTGTATTTCCTAAACTGTTCGGGTGATTGCCGGTAACATCGCCATCATTGGAGAAAGAAGAACCTGCGATCAAATAACTTCCATCGGTATTTTGCACAACAGCATTTGCGTGGTCTAAATAACTTCCGCCTAAAGATTTTTGCCATTGCAAATTTCCGGTTGCATCGAGTTTTAAAATCCAGTCATCTTTTAATCCGTGATTTAGAGTGGCATCACCATCACTGCTGTAAGAATCTCCGGCAACAATAAAACCGCCATCAGTTGTTTGATCAACTGAAGTCGCCATTTCGTAATCACTGCCGCCGTAAGATTTTTGCCAGAGTAAATTTCCATTAACATCCAATTTTAAAATCCAATAGTCAGATGAACCATTATTATTTGTTGCATTGCCATCATTGGAAGCAGATTCGCCAACAACAATTAAACCTCCATCAATTGTATTTTCAATTGCATAAGCAAAATCATCACCGCTGCCGCCAAAGCATTTTTGCCATAGCAAAGTACCATAGGCATCAAGCTTCACTAACCACACATCTGAATTACCATGATTACCTGTAACATCACTGTTAGCAGAATGAGTGCCGCCTGCAATCACAAAATCACCATTGTTTGTTTGTACAACTGCGTATGCTTCATCAGATTTATCTCCGCCAAAAGATCTTTGCCATTCTATAACTCCGGCTACATCTAATTTAACTACCCAGTAATCCCAGTCGCCATTATTTTTCCAGAGGTCGCCGTCATTTGATTTTGAATAGCCGACAAAAATGAAACCTCCATCAAAGCATTCTTTAATCGAGAAGCCCCAGTCTTCTTCACTGCCGCCTAATGATTTTCGCCAGAGTAAATTTCCTTGCGCATCTAATCGCAGTACACAAAAATCTGTGCTGCCATGATTGAAAGTAAAATCACCATCCGATGATTTTGTGTAACCTGCAACCACATAACCACCATCAGAAAGTTGTTGGATGGAATAGGCAACATCATTCAAGGTGCCGCCAAAAGATTTCTGCCATTCAAGATTTCCGGCTGCATCAAATTTTAATATCCAGCAATCCGACATTCCTTTGTTATCAATGATATCTCCATCATGCGACCACGAATAACCGGCTATAATATTTCCGCCATCACTGGTTTGAATAATTGATTGTGCTGTTTCGCCCAAGCTGCCGCCAAGAGATTTTTGCCATTCGATTGATGGCGCAACTTGAGCATTGAGTGAAGAAAAGATTAGGGCATTGAATAAAAATAAAATCAGAATAGCTTTTTTCATTTCATAAAATTTCACAACCAAAATTAAAAACTTATTAATCACATTTCTACTTTTATTGTATGATTATAACTGTTTCAAGATTTCGACAAATTCTTCAATATCAATCAAATTTACTTTTGGAAAAGAAATTTTTTTGAGTACATTAAAGTGCGAATCCACAGAAACAAGATAGTCACCTTCAGCTGCAACATAAAGATCAACAAATTTATTATCGTCAAAATCTTGCGCAATCAGATTCCAATTATAGAAAACATTGCACTTTAGAACATTTTTAAGTGAAGACAAAGAATCAATTGTTCTAACTGCAACTACAGCATTTGCTTTGGCGGAAATAATTTTTTGATACTCTAAAAAAACCTCATTGCTTATAAGCAATTCATACTTCTCACTCAGCAATGCATCAAAAATTATTCTGTAACGAGAGTTTATAGGAATGGAAACAAGAAGAATATTAGTGTCGAGAACCACTCTCATTTGTACGGAGTTCTCATGTGTTCATTGAGCCAACCATTTATCGTATCTTCTGAATATCCTCTCTCCTTCCAAATTTTTTCCATCTCATCAGAAGCTTTATCAGCAAAGAAATGCGCCAGCAAATTCCTTATCTCAATCAGTTGTTCATCTTTCAATTTCAAACTGAAAATCTTTAGCAACTCTAATTGTAGGTTGGTAAGTTTTCCTTCAAGTACTTCCATAGCATAAAAATTTTCTTTTCCAAAAATAATCATTGATTCTCAAATCCCCACTTCAAAAATAAAGGCAACGCCTTAGCCCATGTTTGCTGATTGTGGTTGCCATTTTCTATCTCAACATATTCAATATCTTGATAAGGGCGATATCCTTTTTTAGTGAGTTCAACAATTAAGTCAAGTGTGTCATCAATCGAATCTATAATGCCATTGCGGTTGCGGTCTGCTGTTTCATCATTGGTTCCGGTTTCAAACCAAAACTTTAATCCCTCCTTGTAAGGCGTGGAGCGAACTACATTATGAATGATGCGGTGTTTCATTTCATCAAATGCATCTCCATAAGCGCTGCTCCTCCACCAAAGCGATCCGGAGAAAACTCCAATGCGTTGAAAAATTTCAGGGTGCTTCAATCCAATATCAAATGCAGATAAACCGCCAAGTGAAAACCCGGCAATGGCATTGCATCCTGAATTCATATCTAACCTAAAATTTTCAGTGAGCATGGGAATCAGTTCATCTATTATAAACCGTGAATACAATTTTGCTTTTGCACCTCGCTTTTTAAAATCGGGTTGAGAGGCAACGCCATACTCTTGCATTCGATCGCCAGCATGTATTGCAAAAACAATTATTTCCTGCATTTGCCCGTTGCGGGTAGTTCTTGAAAGCGTTTGCTTCAAGCGCAGTGCTTCGGCATCTTGCCCATCATTCAAAATCAAGAACGGATATTTTCTTTTTGAGAGCGGGTAAGAAGAAGGTAAAAACAACTCCATCACTACTTGCCGCTTAAGGGCAGAGGAATACATAGAACTGTCGCCTTCAACTTGCAACACCGGCGCAATGGTTTTTCTAAATAACATCTTAAAATTTTGCGGCGCAATGATACATGCTGCATCTTAATTTTTAAATGAGTGATCAATCATACTGCTAACATCAAATCAAAAGTTATATTAAAAAGCAATTTAAAACGCTTCACTTTTTGCAAAATTTAAATGAAATCCGAAATCGCAACTCCGAAATCCGAAATCTATTACATTTGCGCCTCACAAAAAACGGAGGGACTATGGATCCGTTGCGGCAATATGATATCGTATTCGTTGGATTAAAGATCGGTGTTCATGATTTTAGCTATACGATTGACGATAAATTCTTTGAGCTGTTCAGCGATTCTTTGGTGAAGGAAGCTGCGTTAGGGAAGCTCCTCGCTAAGGGCGCGATTACAATTCGATTCCTCAGGCGCACGGGCAGGCAGGATCGGTGCCGGTCGTCGACGAAGACAACGGACCGCGTTGAATGCGGCCAGCGAGGAGATGATGGAG
>JAJAYG010000545.1 GCA_026786335.1 Chitinophagales bacterium
CCTGCCACCCTTCCGGTAGTGTAGCCGGTAAAATCACCGGCAATAGCAGCTACTGTTACAGCAATTAAAAGGGTAAGGAGTTCAACATTTAAATCATTTGTTCCGCAAAGCAACCCTGCAGTAAATAAGAGATAATCACCAGGAAGAAAGAAACCGAAGAATAAACCTGTTTCAATAAATACAACAATCACAATTAATGTTAATCCTCCATAATGAATCAGTTGCTCTGAATTCATTATGAGTTCAAAAAAATGTTTAAGGGTATCCACTTTCTTCTTTGTTTGTAGTTTTTTGAAAAGTGGGAATTAAAAATCAAACAAGTCGCCAAGAAAAGATCCGCGTCTTTTTTCTCTATTAGGGTAATCATCCCTTTCAGTTACCGGTGGCTTTGTTCGATCTTGAGTTTTTGTTATTTCTTCTTCTACTACAAAAGAACTACGGCTTATTATTTTATCAAGTTCACCGCGATCAAGCCATACTCCTCGGCACTGAGGGCAATAATCAATTTCAACATTTTGGCGATCTGTCATTTTTAGTTCCACATTGCAACATGGGCATTTCATACGTTTTTAGTTTTAGGATTAATTATTTTTAAATTTTGTTTAGTTCTTACAAATGACTCTTCAAAATGTTTAATTCATTAACGCTATTGGCGTAAAAACATATTCGAACTTTCCTTTTTTACATTCTGCTGACAATTGCAATAAAACAGTTTTCAAAGGTTCCTTTTAAGAACCTGAATTATCCTGTAAACAAAGGTGAATCCATTTAGTTATGGAATCTCGCGCACTATCGGTTGCTTCCATCATTCCCATATGCCCGGCATCATTGATTTCTATCAATGATTGAGCTGGTAAATGAGTAAGTGGTAAAGTTTTTTCAGGCGGTACCACCTTATCATCTTTTCCAATAATAAAAAGCACCGGAACTTTTGCATTTTTCAAAACCTCTTCTGTATCTGCTCTTGTTCCCATGGCGAGTGATGCTTGCGCAATGCCTTCACTTGAGGCAACAGCGCCGAAATATTTTTTGAGTTCTGCAATTTCATTTTCATGAGCAGTAACATATTGCTCAGCGAAAAGTTTATGTAACATGCCACCAACAAATTCGGCGCCGCTCACTTTGCGCGCATTGCCTGCTACTTCAATTCTGTTGAGCTTCTTTGCATCATCATCGGCATAAGCAGTGGAAGAAAACAATCCGAAACCTTTCAGGTAATTCGGAAATCTTCCCGCAAAATTTAACACCATATAACCGCCCATTGAATGGCCGATCATTAAACATGAAGAAATTTTTTCTTCCTCAAGAATGGCTTTGATGCAGTCAGCATAATAATCCATTGTTAATTCTTCATTTGGTAAAGAAGATTTTCCGAACCCTGGATTATCGGGGAGAATCACTTTGTATTTTTCAGTGAAAGGTTTTGCAAACTCATTCCATGCTGCATGATCCATGGGGAAACCATGAATGAATATGATCGGTGTACCTGCACCTTCCTCGAAGTAACCGATGGATGTTCCGTTGTGTGTGATTGATTTTTCTTTCATGTTGCAAATGTATTTTATTCAAGGATGAAAACCATCCCCACCTCAAATATTATTGAAGTGCGTCAACTATCTGCAAGAACTCTGAAGAAGATACAACGGGAAGTTTGCCTGCAATCTTTCTAAAATCCTTTTTATTTCTTGTTACAAAATAGTCAATAGGAGCGTTGAAAAGTGCCGTGAAATACTGGAAGGCATCTTCAATATCAGATGCACCACTTGAAAGAGCTAAATCAATTTCATGTTTGTGGGTAGGAAGGATGTTGAACAAAGAGCTAAACTTTGCAAGCAAAACTGTCGCTTTTTCCTTCGCATAAATTTTCTGCGCAAAGTAACTAACAATTTAAATGGAAGCAGAAGATATGGAGGTCTCGACGGTGCTCAACTCTGTTAGTTGAATTATTCTTTTTGCTGCCTCACCAAATGGTTTACGGTCTAACCCGTAATCGAGCAGGATTTTAGTATCGAGAAATGCATGTATCATTTTCTTCCGCGTTCCTCGTACATCAAACTCATGGCTTGTTTATAATCCATGTTTTCGGGAATAGCACCCTTCAGAAAACCGGCAAGCGTTCCCGAGATGCTTTTCATTGCAGGACCTATTTCGAGAAGGTTATCATAAAGCTGAACAGGAACAATCGCATCAGCCACCCATTTTCCAAGTGAAGGAATATATCTTTCAGAGTTGGTTGTTCCTCGATCTACCTGAATGAAACTTTGATCGGGTAATTTAGTCCAGGTTGATTCATTGTGAATACCCAGAGTGCTTGGTGCATCGGTATATGCATTGGTTGCGGGATCATAGATCTTAATCTTTTTTAAATCGGAAGTAACAAATGCCTGTAATATTTTTCCATCAGGCAGTATTTCTGAATTCGCATCACTTATTCTTCCTCCTGCCTTTCCGCATTTTGTCCATGTATCAGTAATGGGATCATAAACTTCACCTGCCGAGCCACCTGAACCATATTCTCCACCTGCAACATAAAGTCTTCCGTCTCTCAGTAATTGAGCTGAATAATAAAGACGGTCGCCAAACATACTTGCAATTGAAGACCAAGTGCCATTAATATAACTGCCTGTGCTATCAGGTGTAAGTCGATTGTATCTTTTTCCATAACTGCCTCCTCCGCCTGCTGATTTGCATAATGCAGATCCATCAGAAAGCATAATGAGGTTACCGAAATTTTTATCGGGTGATGGGGCTGCAACTTTTGTCCAGGTACCTTGCGCAAATGATTGCTGCATGCAAAAAGCAAAGAATAAAAACATCAGTGCAGTTAACCGAAATGAAATTCTGTCGGAAGATTTTCTGTAATTGTTTTTAAGAAGTGAATTATGATTCATTAAAAGATTTTTGTTTTTATAAAATTTGAGAAAGAAAATGTAGTTGAAATTATCATTACTCACTGAACTTTGTTTAGGAATTTATAATAATTCTGTAAATACAATTGATAAGTCAAAACTTTCATTTGGTCGAATCAGTTTTTCTTCGAATCATTTTTCTCACAGAAATGTTATTTCTTGCGCCTTCAATTTTTTTGA
>JAJAYG010000546.1 GCA_026786335.1 Chitinophagales bacterium
ATGAGTTTCAGGATACCAACTTTGCGCAGTATTCCATTGTAAAAAAACTGGGTGCTAAAGAAGAAAATATTTGTGTGGTGGGTGACGATGCGCAAAGCATTTACAGTTTCCGCGGCGCTACGATTGAAAATATTTTGAACTTCGAGAAAGATTACCCCGACTTAAAAGTTTTTAAACTCGAGCAGAATTATCGCTCTACCAAACACATTGTTCACGCAGCCAACAAAGTGATCGCCAATAATAAAATGCAGATCAATAAAGAGATTTGGACTGAGAATCATTCGGGAGAAAAAATAAAAGTGTTCAAAGCTGCGAGTGATAATGAAGAAGGGAAATTGGTGGTGGATAATATTTTTGAAGAGAAGATGCGCAACCAAAGAATGAACAGTGAGTTTGCAATTCTTTACCGCACGCATGCGCAATCGCGATCATTTGAAGAAGCATTGCGCCGCCTGAATATTCCCTACATCATTTATGGGGGTGTTTCATTTTACCAGAGAAAAGAAATCAAAGATCTGCTTGCTTATATGCGCTTAACCATGAATCACTTTGATGAAGAATCACTCAAGCGCATTGTAAATTATCCAACACGCGGCATCGGGCAATCGGGCATTGATAAGGCATTGATTGTTGCGAACGAAAAGAAAATTCGTTTGTGGCAGGTGCTTGAATTTTGCAATGATCATTTGCCCGGTAACAGAAGCAATAACTCCATCATTGATTTTGTAAACAAGATCAAGAGTTTTGCAACCATGGTAAAAACACAAAATGCTTTTGATCTTGCGTCTTACATCGCAAAAACTTCGGGGCTGTTGCAAGAGTTGCACAATGATAAAACCATAGAAGGATTGAGCCGCTACGAAAACATTCAGGAGTTGCTCAATGGTATTAAAGAATTTTCGGAACGCAGTATTGCTGAAGATAAAGACCCCATCGAACAAGAGTGGGTAACAATTGATGGTGAAGTGCTGAATGAAAAATTGCTCGATAAATCTTTGGGCTATTACCTGCAGGAAATTTATTTGCTCACCGACTTTGATAAAAAAACAGAAGGTGATGATCGCGTTCGCCTCATGACGATTCACTCCGCCAAAGGTTTGGAATTCTCTTGCGTGTATGTAGTTGGGTTGGAAGAAAATCTTTTTCCCAACACCATGAGCATGAACAGCCGCGAAGATCTGGAAGAAGAGCGCCGCTTATTTTATGTAGCCATCACAAGAGCCGAACACAAACTTGCCATCTCTTTCGCAAGCACCCGCTACCGCTACGGCAATCTGCAACACAATGAGCCCAGCAGATTCTTAGATGAAATTGATCCTTCGGTTTTGGAATTTGCTTATGTGCACCATCACATGAATGCATCATCGAAAGAAGAAAAATTTTCGAAGGTTACCATCCCTATTAAAAAAGAAAATCAATATGCGCACAAGCCGGCATCAGATTTTGTGGCCGATGATTATACTTTGATTCAAACAGGAATGGATGTGGAGCATCAGAGATTCGGAATTGGAAAAGTGATTCACTTAGAAGGAAACCCGAAGGATAAAATGGCTACCATCTTTTTTCAAAATGAAGTAGGGCAGAAGAAAATTATGTTGCGCTATGCGAAGTTGCGGATTGTGAAGAGTGATATGATGATGAATTAGAATTAATGGTTACTCAACATTAAATTTCATTAACCGAAATCAATATCTTATTGATTAAATTTTGACTCATCCAAAATCCTTTTTGCCTTAATCGGTTTAGGATTGGATTTACTTCAGAAATAATATTTTTTTGTTTTGCAATAACAATTACTCCAAGGAGCCCAACTGTTTTTAATGATCTTTTATTTGCTTCATAAGTTCCCAATCGCTCATCAAGCAAGAGATATTCTGCATCAAGTTCTTTAGCAAGGGTAATTGCTTGTGCTTCGCCAATATCAACTGTATGTAGTAATTCCGAAACCCCCAATTCATTTTTCGGCTTCACAATTTTTATCCATGGACTGCCTGAATATGATTTAACATCATAACCTAAATTTGAGATGGCTATTATTTCTTTGTGAACAGCAGGAGGAATTGTTATCTCAATAAATACTTTTTGCAGCAGCTCCAATTCATCTATGAGAATAAGATTAGTAATGGTGAAGTGTCGCTTACAATAATCATTACAACTTCATTTCAGAAATTGTAATCATATCTTTTTCAAAATCCTGCAAATCATAGTGGATGGGGATTTTTCTTTTTGCAAGCTCTTGTTGAAATTCAATTTGATGAATCTGCGCTAAATCACTTGCTCTTGCGAGCGTAATTTTCCCTTCCTCAAATAATTGTATAGCACACCGGAAGTGACTGCGGGTGTTCAGCTATAAAAATGAGTGCGTCAATTATTTCGTCTTCAAATTCTCTGGCAGCACGATCGCTTCTCTCAAGATAATAATCAAATGAGTCGCTAAATTCTTTTTCTGCGCGGGGCTCTAAGAGAATTTTTTCTCCGATGTTTTTTTCAGATAGCATCAAATGAATTGATTAGATCATTCAGTGTTTTATATTTTACGCTGCCGCTCAAAAAATCTTCATGGCGCTTGTCGAGTTCTTTGATTTGTTCGGGAGACGACTCATAAATTTCATTACCATTTCCAGTTGAAAGGTGATTATTTTTCCCTGTGATGAGGGCGTGAAAAGTTTTCAGTTCTTTGGCGCTCGAAATGCGATCAATCGCTTCGTGAATTTCTTTTTTCAAAATGGAGGTTGACATTGATTGTGAGATTTTCTTTTCCAAACTTACGCAATCCATTTATTCATGAATCATCAAATCTTAAACAACGGCTTGAGTGTATTTCCATCCCATAATTTTTCATGGGGAGGATTACCATCATGCTCGGAATCATTTTCTGAATTTCTTTTTGGGATTTCTGCTCGTGTGGAAGATGGAGTAGACGGTGATTTGCTCATCAGTGATTTCATAGATTACCTGAAACGGAAAAACGCTAAGTGAAGTCTTGCGCAAATTATTCTTTACGATAGGTAAGGTGTCTCCATAATCGCCGATGAAGAGAAATTTTTTTAGAAGTTCATTTCTGAAATTATCAGCCGATTGCGCACTGCGCTCAAGATACCAGCGATAGGATATCTCAAACTCATCTTGCGCTTTCTGCTCTATGACGAACTTTCTTTTTAAAGGACTTTTTGATGGCATCTGCCTTTGCTATGAACACTTCGAGTGAATATGCTTTTGATCGTCCGTGAAGATAATCTTCGCGGCGGCGCTCTATTTCCTTCCACTGATCATCGGTTAAATCATCATCCCCAGAAATATCTTCCGCAGAATGAATTGAAATAATCTTATGAAACGCTGACAGAATCTGAGGATCTGAAATGCGATCAATCGCTTCGTGAATTTCTTTTTTCAGAATTGAAGTTAACATTGAATGTGATATTTTCGTTTCCAAACTTACGCAATCTATTTATTTATGGATCATCAAATCTTAAACTGCAGCTTCAGCTTATTTCCGTCTCTAATACATGCTCGTTTTTTTTTAAGCGTTCCGGCATGAAGCAAGAAGGATATTAGTGATAACTTTTTCTTCAATGGTGTTCCACAATAAATTTTCCTTTCAAAACTTCAACTTCATTTATAACATTTACGAAATACATTCCTGCAATCCAGTTACTGCAGTCAATCTTAAAACTATTCCAACCGTCACCAAAAATTGTTTTATTCAGCATCGTTGCACCCAATTCATTTTTTATGCTTATAAATGAGGTTACATTTTTCCTATTTAAAAAATTAAACTCAACCATTTCATCAGCAGGGTTTGGAAAAATGAATTTAAACTGCGGCATGTTTTCTTCTTCATCGGCTGCTCTCGAATAGACTTGATTCGTAAGTGAGCAAGTGATGTTTATAGGATCTGTATCTGTAAACTGCAATCGCAAACTTGCCAGCGTATCGCGATAAGTTTGAATAAGTGCAACATAAGAAGAAGTATTAATGAGGTTATTATTTTCGAGCGGATCGTTTACCAAATCAAAAAATTCTTCGGTAACAGCATTGCAGTAATCATAATTGTATTTGTATTGAAGCGAGCGTACTGTTCTAATAGCAGGAACGCCGCCCAATCCACCATACTCATACAAAAAATTCTTGCGGTGAATGGAATGCATAGCAAGCTGATGCAGAGAAATGCCATCCATACCAAAAGTATCTTCAATACCTGCTGCTTCTAAAATAGTTGGAGCAAGATCAATGTTCGAAGCCATTTCATCATCAATCACAGTTGAATCATTAAACCATTTTGGATACCGAATAAAAAGCGGAACCCTTATTGATTCTTCATAAGGAATTTGTTTGCCATCTAAAAGATGTTCGCCTTTCATGTAACCATTATCACTGGTAAAAATGATCATGGTGTTATCAAGAATTCCTTTTATATCCAATACATCTATCAAAGTATCAACATTATCTTCGAGTGCAGCAAGGCATTGGAATTCGAATAGTCGAAGTGAATCTGTTAATGTTGAATCAGCATCCCACCTGCTTCCATTGTTATAAAGGTAAGAGGGATAATTTTGAGAATAGTTATTAAAGTTAGAAGGGAAAGGCATTTGCTCGTTCACAAATAAATTTTGATCTTCTGCTTTGGGTATTGTAGGTCCATGCGGAACCACGG
>JAJAYG010000547.1 GCA_026786335.1 Chitinophagales bacterium
ATATTATGCATAACAACAACTTAAATCGTCGACACTTTTTTAAAATATTTTTTGCAAATGAAACACATTTAACTATTGCTTCGGAATTTTTTTATGTGCTTCCAAAACTTTTCTTACGCTGCCGAATTCCAAAAGGATATATCGCGCCCGCTTGTAATCCCAGGCAAAATATTTCATCAGCATTTTTGCGCCGCGGTCAATCAGTTTTTCGTTGGTTAGTTGCATGTCAACCATTTTGTTGTCGTGTATTCTTCCCATTAAAATCATCGCTGAAGTACTGATCATGTTCAACACTAACTTTTGTGCGGTGCCGGCTTTCATTCTGGTGCTGCCGGTAACAAACTCGGGGCCCACAATAACTTCTATCGGATATGTAGCGATGGCTGCAAGCTCTGTTGCTTGATTACATGTGATACAACCGGTGGTAATATTATTTTCATTACACTTTTTAATTGCACCAATCACATAAGGTGTTGAACCCGATGCGGTGATTCCTATCACCACATCATTTGAAGAAATATTTTGTGCTGTTAAATCTTTCCATCCCTGTTCCAAATCATCTTCGGCAAATTCCTGCGCTTTGCGAATGGCTGCATCACCGCCTGCAATTATACCATTCACCAAACCTTGCTCAATACCAAAGGTTGGCGGGCACTCCGATGCATCCACTATTCCTAATCTTCCACTGGTACCCGAACCAATGTAAAACAACCTTCCTCCGGCTTTCATTTTTTCGGCGGTCACAATCACCAATTTTTCAATTTGCGGAATGGCTTGTTCCACTGCACCGGCAACCGATTTATCTTCCCTGTTGATGTTGGAAAGAAGATCGAGCGCCGTCATTGTTTCCAATTGATTGTACTTAGAAACTTCTTCGGTAGATTTTGTTTGAACTGTTTTCATTGCTGCAAAAGTAGCGCTTGAAATGAATGAACGTAAAAGCGTTTCTTTGCGCCACAAAAATTTTATTTTAAAATGAACCGACGGCTCAGCATCTGGCTTCCATTGATTATGGCAATTGTTCTTGCCATGGGAATTCAGATTGGTACCTTACTCAACAGCACTAAAAAGACCTCTTTTTTTTCGCACAATAATCTCAATACTTTAAATGAAGTAATGGATTATGTAAAAGCAAAATATGTTGATACAATTAACATGAGTACGATTGAAGATGGTGCAATCAGCAATGTGCTGGAACAATTGGATCCGCATTCAACTTTTATTCCTTCCACCGATCTTAAAGAAGTAAATCAAGAGTTGGAAGGAAATTTTGAAGGAGTTGGAATTGAATTTTTTTTAGTGCAGGATACCATCATGGTTGTCTCGGTAATTTCAGGCGGCCCATCGGAAAAAGCAGGCATTCTTGCAGGTGACAGAATTATCACCATCAACGATTCAACTTTTGCAGGAATAAAAATTCGTGATAATGCAGTGATCACCCATTTGCGGGGCGAAAGTGGTACGAAAGTGAGAGTGGGAATAAAAAGAAATGGTGTTACAAAACTTCTTCCTTTCACAATCATCAGAGATAAAATTCCCATGTACAGCATTGATGCTTCTTACCTGATCGATAAAAAAACCGGCTACATAAAAATCAACCGCTTTAGTGAAACCACTTATGATGAATTTGAAAGTGCATTGAAGAAAATGAAATCGAAGGGTATAACTCAGCTTGTAATTGATCTGCGACAAAATGGTGGCGGCCTGCTCGATGCTGCAACAGATATTGTTGATCAGTTGATTGATCAGCAGAAATTAATTGTGTATACCAAGGGCAGAGTGTATTCGAGAGTTGATTACAAAACAAGAGTGTTGGGTGAATTTGAAGAAGGCAATCTTGCAATTTTAATTGATGAAGGTTCGGCCTCAGCAAGTGAAATTGTTACAGGAGCAATTCAGGATTGGGATCGTGGAGTGGTAGTGGGCAGAAGAAGTTTTGGGAAAGGATTGGTGCAGGAACAATATGGTTTGAGTGATGGCGGAGCTTTGCGGCTCACAGTTGCAAAATATTATACACCATCGGGTCGCTGTATTCAAAAGCCTTATGACCATAACCTCAATAATTATTATGATGAAGTAACCAAGAGATATAGCGATGGTGAAGTACTGAATGCTGACAGCATGCATATAAATGATACTGCAAGATATTTTACTTCATTGGGAAGAGTTGTTTATGGCGGCGGTGGAATTATCCCCGATATTTTTGTTCCGCTTGATACGAGCAATAACAACAATTCATTTTTAAATGGAGTGCTCAATGCAGGTTTGTTACAGCAGTTTACCTACACCTATTTTCACAATCACACCCAAATGCTCGATCAGTATTCATCACTCGATTTGTTTCGTGAGCAGTTTATTGTAAGTGATGCAGTCTATGCAGATTTTATTTCTTATGCTGACAAGAATGGGGTGAAAGGAAATTCTATTCAACAAGAAAAGGTAAAGCCTTTTATCTCCTTACGCATTAAAGCATTTCTTGCAAGGGAAAAATTTAATTCGGGCGCTTTCTACGCAGTCATCAATGATGCTGATCCGGTTCTTAAGAAAGCAATGGATGCATTGGGAAAAGATATTACCGCGTTTAACAGGGAAGGGAAATAAGTGAAATAAAAATTCAAGAATCAAAATTTCCCGAAGGGATTCCTTAGGAACAAACTTCAAAACTTCAAAATCCAATTACCTAAAACTTGTTTTAAAGTTTTTAAATTACTAATTTAAATTTTTTTGAATTTTGTTTTTTGAATTTTGAACTTTAAACTTTTCTCCAGTTGTCTTCAGAAAAAATAATTTACAGGGAGGCCACTGTTGCCGATATTCCACAAATACAAATTGTAAGAAATTGGGTAAAAGAAAATGCGCTCTCAAATCCCGCACTCGTGACTGACAAAGACAATGAAGAATACATTACTGTAAAAGGAAAAGGTTGGGTGTGCGAATCAATAACATCATTGTTGGTTTCTCCATTGCCGATTTAAACACGCACAGCATTTGGGCATTGTTTGTAAAACCTGAGGATGAGAAAAAAGGAATCGGGAAAAAATTGCATCAACTAATGCTCGATTGGTATTTCAACCAATCAAAAGAAAAACTTTGGTTAGAGACAGCAGCTAATACCCGCGCCGAAAAATTTTATAAAACATTGGGCTGGATTGAAAGTGAAAGACATGTAAGAAAATCTTCTTCACCCAACTCTTCATTTTGGATTGAAATAAAGCTTGAGCTAACGTTTGATGAATGGAATAAAAAACCAAACGCTTAGTAATACGGTTTCAGCATTAAATAAACTACAACGCCGGTAACAGCCACATATAACCAAAGCGGCAAAGTCCATCTTGCAATTTTCTTATGGCGATCAAATCGTTCGCGCAATGCACGAGTGATTGTAATGAGAACAAGCGGAACAATTGCAGCAGCGAGAATAATGTGGGTAATAAGGATGAGAAAATAAATATTGCGAATAATTCCTTGACCTCCATAGTGAGTTTCGGTTGCAAGTGTATGATAGATTACATAAGATATAAGAAAAAAGGAAGAGAGTACAAATGCAGTGATCATACAAAGGCGATGACTTCTCCATTTTTTATTTCGAATGAAATAATATCCTGCACACAATAGTATTGCAGTGGTGAAATTGAATGAAGCATTAAGCGCCGGTAAAATCTGAATATCAAAACCTACTTTTAAATCAGGCGGTTTTAAATAAAATAAACTCAATACAACCAATGGGATAGCAACGGATGCAAGAGCAATGGCAATGTTGATGGAGCGGTCTTTCATTTTCTTAAGCCAACAAGTAACATTGCTAAATTGTTGTTGAGTGAATCACATTCATCTTTTTCCGTTCCATTATAAAACCCGCGGATCATTCCTTTATCATCAACTAAAATCATTCTTGGTGTGTGTGTGAATTCACTTCCCTTACCTCCTTCAGGTGTGTAAACTACAGGAACTTTAAAGCCATCTTCTGCCATTTTCCAAACTGTTTCTTTATCACCTCTGAGGAAATACCATTTGCCTCTTACTGCCCCATAGTTAGCAGCATAGTTTTTTAGTACCGAAATAGAATCACGTTCAGGATCAACAGAAAAAGTAACAAACTTTACTTCAGAATTATTTTTAAATGTCTCCTGCAACTGCGCCATTGTTTTTGAAAGATTAGGACAAACTCCATTGCAATTGGTAAAAATAAAATCTGCTACATAAATTTTTCCCTTCAATGAATCACTTGAAAGCGTATCTCCATTATGTGTTTCATATTTGAAAGCAGGCGCTGCCCAATAAGATTGAATCTTTTCTGACTTTTTAGGCAGTGCATCGATTTTACCTTTGTAGTAATAATAGAAACCGAATGGAAATCCGAATAAAATAATAGCGGCAAAAACTTTTGAATAAATTGATCTCTTCATAAAAAAAGTGTCCCGGAAAAATTTATTTCCGGGACAAAGTAAAGTCAATTATAGTGAAGAAATTATTTCGCCAATTAATAATTCTTCATGTGGTGCCATGAATTTCCCTCAGCTAAAAAAACCGCGAGGGCAAACATTAGAAAGCACAGAGGAACCAGAATAGTAACGATCATATACTTAACTTCAAATTTCAAGTGCATAAATATTGAAACAATAAAATATGCTTTGGCACAACTCATTAAAATATAAAATGTATTCAACACCATTTGTGGCAAAATTCCTGTGAGCGTAACAGCTGCAAGCACTTCAACAATAGTTACAATGGAGAGAATGATGGTTGTACGCATAATTACTTTTACAAAATCATCAGCATTTGAATGTTCGTTACTCATTATTTCTTCAATTTAAAATTAAAAAAAATTTACAATAGATAAAAAGCCATAAATACAAACACCCAAACCAAATCAACAAAGTGCCAGTACAAACCAATTTTTTCAATCATCTCATAAC
>JAJAYG010000548.1 GCA_026786335.1 Chitinophagales bacterium
CCATTTAGATACTTCTTTGTCGGCCCCAGTATCGGCTGTAAGAAAGATGTTTGAACAGAAGATTATTTTCAGTCAGTAAGGACAATGACCTATAAATCAAAAATGAAAAAGAATGAACACATTCATGCCATCTCAATAAAAAAATTAAACCTGCAACTCCATATTATTCTTCAACTTCTACTTCTCCAAAATCACCTTCGCCACAAAAGTTTTTTCACCTTCCTTCAGTTCAACAAAATAAATTCCCGAATCAAGTGAACTCATATTAATCATGAATTCATTTTCGCCAACATTAATTTTCACTTCAGATGTTTTCACAATTTGCCCCATAAGATTCTTCACCAATAAAATTCCTTCTTCGATAACAGCAGCTGATGAACTAAAAATTATTGCAACATCGCCCGCTGTAGGATTCGGATAAACAGAAAGTGATTCATTTCCAAAATTATTATTGATCAAATTTTCTTTGCAGGTGATAATTACAATTTTTGTTCCTGCAGAAGTTTTTGTGCAACCGGTTGAAGTGTTGGTAACAACTACCTTGTAAGTTCCGGCAGCACTCACCACCAATGAACTATTGGTTTCACCTGAAAGTACATTTGATCCTTTCTTCCATTGATAAATTAAAGCAGCTCCTGTATTTGCCTGCAAAGTGATCGTACTTCCCGAACAAAGATTAACTGTTCCCGCAGGAGTAACGGTTGCAGTTGGAACTGCAAGTTGCGTAAGCGTAATGGTGTTGCTTGTAATGGTAGCACATGAATAAGTTACCTTACAAGCAAAGTCGGCAGACTTACCTGTTGTATAAGTTTGCAATGTTGCCCCCAATAAATTTGTTCCGTTCTTCGTCCATTGGTAAATTAATCCCGAAGGCGAAGCAGTGAGCGTAACATTTACTCCTTTACAAAATGATGTGGATCCGTTTGCAGAAATACTAACTTCAGGTGCAGCAATAATTGAAACAGTAACAATTGAAGAAGCAGTTGTGCATCCGTTTAGTGAAACATCAACAGTGTATCCACCTGCCGAAGTTGCAGTATAAGAACTTGAAGTTGCACCACTAATTGTTGCACCATTTAATTTCCATTGATAAGTTATTCCTGCGCCTGTATTCGCATTCATTACAACTGAACCTCCGGCACAAATTGATGTAGAACCTACCGGCGTTATGGATGCAGTAATTGTTGTAACTGTAACTGTTGCAATTACTGATGTTGTGCTGCAACTGCTTTGAGAAACAACAACCGCGTAATCTCCTGCCGCAGTTGCTGTGTAAGAGCTTGATGTTGCACTACTAATTGTTGCACCATTTAATTTCCATTGATAAGTTATTCCTGCGCCTGTATTCGCATTCAGCATTACAGAACTTCCCGCACAAATTGCCAATGAACCCGCAGGAGTTATTGTTGCAGGCACAACCGTAACTGTTGCCGTTACTGTTGACCGCTGCGTAATGCAGGTTGGTTGTTGCAACTTCCAATCGTAGAACCAATAATAATATCCCGAGAGTCCCGAATTATTTCCGGTGATTGAAACAACACCACTCAATGTGTAAGGATAAACTGCACCTGTTGAATTGCGTTGCATATTCGCAGGACCGCCAATTGCCAGGCGCAATGCAGTGGCAACCGGAAGATCCCAATTCAATGTAATCACTTGTTCGCCATCAGTCATGTTCACCACTTTTGAAAGCAATGTTGTGTTGGAAGAATTTCGCAACTCAATAGTTCTGTTCCCCGAACCCGTTGCATAAACTCTTACCGAAACTAATTTTACAGGAACTGAAACATCGAAGATGAGATAACGATCTGTATTGTTATCGTAATTTGATGAACTGCCTATTGCCTTACTCGCCGGTCCTACACCTTCCTGAGCATACGAGGTTACAGCTTCTACATAATAACTTGTTGTTGCGCTTAGAACAGGAGTTATGTAACTCGTTCCCGTGGTAACCAAATTTCCTCCCGAAGAAGCATCGTACCAATTCAATGTTCCGCTGCCGCTTGCAGCTAATGTGACTGAACCGCTTGTACAAACTGATGCACCTGTTGTAGAAGGACCAGCAGATTTATTTACACTAATTAAATTTGTTTTTGTAATCGTATTGCTGCCCGAAGCATTTGTTGCAGTGAGCATCACAGTGAAAGTGCCTGTAGTTGCATAAGTGTGTGAAGGATTTTTAAGTGTTGAAGTAGTTCCGTCACCAAAATTCCACAACCATGATGTGGGAACATTTAAAGATTGATCAGTAAAATTTATTATTCCAGAACAGGTACTTGTGTAATCGCTTTTAAATGCAGCAACAGGAATTGAACTTGCGTTCGAACAATTCCAATTGATTTGATACCCCGAATAAGTTAAACCCTGATCAGAAGTTTGTTTAATAGTAATAGAAGGACCGCTTGAAATAATTAAAGAAGGGATATAATTTCCGGTAAGTGTTGCGATTAATGGTGATGCTGTTGAAGCGCCATCATAAACATAAAAAAAATCGTAACCCGGCTCCATGTTAAATGAAGTAAAACTCAGTTGAACTGCTGATGCTCCTGTAGGTGAAATGGTAAGTGTTGAACTTGTGTTGTCCTGATAGTTTGCTGAAGGCCCGCCACTATCGTATAAAATTCCCGAGCAAGATGTTTGCGTAACGCCGGTGCCTGACTGGGGCATTGTATATGAGCATGCATTGGTTGAACTTACATTGATGTAACTGTTTTTTGTAATTGAATCTTTACCGCATGTGCCTGCGCTTGAAACCAATTTTACATTGTACACTCCCAAACTTGAATAAGTATGCGTTGGATTGGTGAGCGTGCTTGTTGTTCCATCTCCAAATGTCCATGTAAATGTTCCTGCATTCACGCTTGTATTGGTGAATGAAACGGTAGCGGGTGCAGCGCAAAAGATTGTTTGCCCTGCATAAAACCCTGCGGTAACAGTTGGATTATATACAGCGCCAACTCCAACTGCATTCCATGCATTGGTTACCACAGTAACTTCATTGGTGCATGCACCATACAAATCAATTGCTGCTTGTATGGTATTTGTTCTTGCAGTGTTGTAATCGGTTGATGGTGTAAAATATAAAGTGTTGGCCCTGTATAAGATTGCCTGCGCTTTGGTAATGGTAATACCTGTAATGTTATAAGCAGCACCATTGTCATTGGTACCTGCTTCGCCCACACTTACAATATAAAACCAATGATTCATTACACCGCTGTTAGTATGCACTCCTCCGTTATCACTTCCGCCGGTGTACCAGTATGTTCCTAAATAAGTATCAGGTTGTCCATACAAATTTGGATTTGAAAATGAACGAAACGGTGCATAGATTTCTTCACCCACCTGCCAGTCGGCAGTGGATGGCTTCTTCCAAAATTCCATTGCTTCTCCCATGCAATCACTAAAAGATTCATTAAGTGCACCCGACTCATAAGAATAATTTAGGTTGGAAGTAAATTCGGTAAGCCCGTGAGAAACTTCGTGACCACAAATATCAAGTGTTGTCAATGGCTTGTAAGTAGCGTTGCCATCACCATAAGTCATTCTTGAACCGTCCCAAAATGCATTTACATAATTGGTTCCGTAGTGCACGTAGCTTTTAAGTTTAAATCCGTTTCCGTCAATGCTGTTGCGTGCAAAAAAAGTTTGGTAGAAATCATAAACCACCTCGGCGCCCCAATGTGCATCGGCAGCATATTGATCCAACTCTGCATTCACATTATTCCATGTATTATCAGCATCGGCAAAATCGGCTGCGCCTGAATAGTTGGAAGTTGAATGCTGCAGATTGTAAGTTTCAATTCCGTTTCCTCTTGATACCTCACGCAACCGGTAGGTGCCGTTAAATAAATCAGCAGTCATAGATTGAGTTCCGCTGTAGGCAGTAATCGCAGTTCCAACAACATCATTTGTTTTTATTCTGTCTTCTGTTTTAACAATTGTGCCTGTGGCTGCATCAACAAAAACATATTTGCGCGCAAGCGGCTCAACAGCATAAATATCGAAGCGGTAGCAGAGTTTTAAATTTTCAGCATTCATGTTTCCATTTACACATGTATACATGAGTTCCCCTTTCGGTAACCAGGTTGCATTCGTATTATTCTGCTCAAGCTTTATAGAATTTTCTTCGGCAGCAATCTGCCAGATGTATAATGTTGCCGGTACCGCACGCTTTGCATTTGCAAATGCCGCTTGCTCAGTAATATTTTTTGGGGATGAAGAAAGATGGTCGAAGAAAAATCCATTCATGGTTTCAACTTTTCCATTGCGCACATGAATCATATACATCGTACCTTCAATCGGCAATCCGTTAAAAGTTTGCTGATAGCGGTAATGCGTAAATCCCAGTTGATCTGTTTGCAAATTCAAAAGTTTTATTCCAAAAAGATCCGAAGATTTATATTGCTTTTGAAAAAATAATTCAAGTGATTTTAAATCCAATTCATTCCCTTTATAAAATTTAATCATCTGTGGAATGGAAG
>JAJAYG010000549.1 GCA_026786335.1 Chitinophagales bacterium
AGGTTACACAATATTTTTTGAAATACAATAATGAATTTAAAAATCGCCTCTGTCATTATTGTGTTCAGCTCGATATTGTATTCTTGTTTTTGCTTTTTCTATCTGCCGCTCTATAATTAAATCGGCTAATACTTCTGAGGGTTTTTGAATGGTGTTTTCTGCTAATGCAGCTTTTGCTTTTTCTTCACTAACATCAATGCGGTAAAGAAGCCAAAGAAGTTTTTCAAAATTATGATCGAGAAGAAAATTGATTTTGTCAATGAGGAGCACACGAATTTTATCAAACGTTTTTTCATCACCAGTAATTTCTTCCAGATCGAAATTGCTTTGAATGTTTACTGCCGCAATGGTTTGTAATTCATTCATAAAGAAAATTTTTCTGAACGCTAAACTCGAAACTCGAAATTTTTTTCCATCACGCCCAAACCAAACAATGCAAAATCATATTTCACAGGATCGGTGCTGTCAAACTCTTTCAACCGTGAAGTTAATTCCAAAGCAGTTTTCCAATTGTTCTGCTTGCGCTCAATCAATTTTAATTTTCTTGCAACACGCAGCACATGCACATCACACGGGCAAATCAATTGCGAAGGTTTTATTTTTTTCCAGATGCCGAAATCAACTCCTGTTTTGTTATTCCTTACCATCCATCTTAAAAACATATTGAGTCGCTTGCAGGCAGAATTTTTTTCGGGTGTTGAAACATGTTTCTTAGTCCTCTTTGGAAAATCTTCGAATGAAAAAAATAAATTATGAAAACCAATCAAACCTTTTTCAACTGAATCATCTTTTGGTGAAATAAATTTTGCGAATGCATTCTCCAATGAATCTTCCTTACCAAAATAATTTTTAAAGAAATGAATGAAGTAGAGCAGATCGGTTGTGTTAAATGTTCGGTGTTTAAAATGAAGAAGATGTTTCAAATCATTCTCTTCATGATTCAAAATAAAATCATGCGGTGCATGATCCATAAGTTGCATCAGGCGATTACAACTTTTGATGATAGAGGTTCTGTTTCCCCATGCAAGTGTGGCAGCAAAGAATGCAGAGATTTCTATGTCTTGTTGCTTTGGAAATTGATGAGGGATGCTTATGGGATCTGAAGAAATAAAATCAAGGTGGTTGTAGAATTTTGCTTTCTCATCTAAAAAAGATTTCAGTTTTGCCTCTTTCATGAAATAATTTTTCTTGACTTAATAAGGGCATCTCTAAAAATTGAATACTTTTATTTTCCGCACCCTTTATCCCTCTCCCAAGGTGAGGGAATGGTTAATTTTTAGAGCTGCCCTTAAAAAACTTAGCGCCTCAATTTCGCAGCGGAAAAAATAAACCGCTTCGTAGAAGGCGCTAAGAAAAAAAGAAATTAAAATAATTATGCTGCTGCGATGGGCTTCAGTTTAATGATTTTCATCCAATGAAATAATTTGATGAAAGGATAAACAGGATCAATCTCATACCACCTGATTCCAAAATTTGCACGGGCAGGATGGCTGTGGTGATTGTTGTGATAGCTTTCGCCCAGCATTAAAAAATCTACCGGAAAAAGATTCTTTGAAGTATCATCCATTTTAAAACGAACGCTTCCAATAGTATGTGCAAACCAGTTGATGATTGCGCCATGGAAAGGGCCCATTACAAATTGAATTGGCAGCAGCAACCACAAATACCAATGTGTTGCAAAAAGGAAATAAAAGCCTACATATAAACTGCCCCACATAACTCTGCTATACCAGCTATCAGCGAATTTTTCGAATGCGGGCCAATGAGGTAAGTTGGCTTTAAACTTAGGTTCAACAGGATAGCGGTCTTCACAAATGTCGACGTAAATAAGTTTTGTACGCCACATCATTGCCCAAATATTTTTATCAAATTTGGGTGAATGCGGATCTTTTTCGGTATCGGCATAGGCATGGTGCAAGCGATGCATTAAACCATAAGCATAAGGGCTTAGGTAAGAAGAACCCTGTGTAAGCCATGAAAGGAAAATAAAAATCTTCTCAGTTCTTGGCGACATCGTAAACATTTGATGTGCCGAGTAACGGTGGTGAAAGAAGGTTTGGAAGAACAATGAAATGTACCAGTGGCATACAAAAAAGATTAGAATGATCATGTGGTTTTTTTAATTAAATGAAAAATTTTAAGGCGTGAAGAAAATAAATTTTTGGTGAACTAAGTAATGATAACAATCAGACGTTTCAATTGTTTATTTATTCTGAAAATTGACTATGAAGAAAGCCAATAGTTGACTGAATGTCTGTGTGCAAAGTTCGGTCATAATTATTAAATGAAACCACGAGGCGGTATTGCTGTATAAATCCTTCAATTTGTTTACTACTCTTCTTTGGTTTTCTAAATTCAATTGCCTGCGCCGCATTCAATAATTCAATGGCAAGAATTGCTTCCAGATTTTTCATTACCCTAAAACATTTTGTGGCTGCATTCGCTCCCATACTAACGTGATCTTCTTGTCCGTTGCTGGAAGTAATGGAATCAACCGAGGCGGGAGTGCATAGTTGTTTGTTCTCACTTACCATTGATGCGGCAGTGTATTGCGGAATCATCATTCCGGAATTAAGGCCTGGATTTGAAACTAAAAACGGAGGAAGATTTCTTTGCCCGCTGATGAGCAAATAAGTTCGGCGTTCAGAAATGCTTCCGAGTTCTGCCAATGCAATCGCGAGAAAATCAAGTGCGATGGCGAGTGGCTGACCATGAAAATTTCCGCCCGATAAAATCAAATCTTCATCGGGAAAAATATTTGGATTGTCGGTTACTGAATTTATTTCTGTGGTGAAAACTTTTTCGCAATAGCCGATTGCATCTTTTGAAGCACCATGCACTTGCGGAATGCAGCGGAAAGAATAAGGATCCTGCACATCGGTTTTTTCCTGCGCAGCAATTTCACTTCCTTCCAAAATCTTTAAAATGTTTTTTGCTGTATCCATTTGTCCCTCATGCGGGCGCACATTATGAATGAGATGATTGAAAGGATCGAGGCGGCAATCAAATGCATCAATAGAAATGCAACTGATTAAATCGGCGAGTGCTGAATATTTTTTTGCCTGTAGTAAAAGGTAAGAACCATAAGCGCTCATGAACTGTGTGCCGTTCAGCATGGCCAATCCTTCTTTCGATTTTAGCTGCAGTGGTTTCCAATTAAATGCCTTTAAAATTTCTGCCGAAGCAATTTTCCTTCCCTCCTCCGAAGGAATCCCTTGGGAATAATTTACTTCTCCCATACCAATTAAAGGCAAACTCAAATGTGCAAGCGGAGCCAGATCGCCCGATGCACCGAGCGATCCTTTTTGATAAACTACCGGAATAATATGGAGATTGTAAAAATCAATGAGCCGCCAAACAGTGGTAATATCAACTCCCGAATTTCCGTAAGAGAGCGATTGAATTTTCAACAGCAACATCAGCTTCACAATTTCCTGCGGCACCTCATCACCCAATCCGCAGGCATGACTCATTACTAAATTCTCCTGCAGCTTTTCAATTTGATCTTCGCTGATTTTTATGTTTCTCAGTGAACCGAAACCGGTATTGATGCCATAGAAGGCAGCATCAGAGTTTTTGAGTTTCTCATCGAGGTAATTTCTGCATGAAATAATTTTATCGCGTGCAGATGCTGATAAAGCAAGTTTGTAATTGCCCTCAATAATTTCTTTCAGCTTGCTGAGTGAAAGATGATCTGAAGATATTTCGTGAGTAGCATCCATTTTTTCTCCGTGCCTTGGTGGCAAATTATTTTAATCTCTGAATAAGTTCTTCAATGGTGGTAGTTGACTGATCGCCGCTTTCCATATCCTTCAAAGTTAATTTTCCACTGCTGCGTTCATTTTCTCCGGGAAAGATCACGAACGGAATTTTTTTATCATCGGCGTATTTCATTTGCTTCTTCATCTTTTCTGCCGAAGGGTATATTTCTGCCGCAATACCTGCATCACGAATTTGTTTTAATAAGGGCAATGAAAATTTTTCAGAAGCTTCATCAAAGTTGATGAACAACACCTGTGTTCCTTTTGATGCTGTGGAAGGAAATAATTTCAACTCCTCCATTACATCATAAATGCGATCGGCACCAAATGAAATTCCAACCCCCGAAACATTTTTTAACCCGAACATGCCTGTGAGATCATCGTACCTGCCGCCGCCGCCAATGCTCCCCATTTTTACATCATTGGGTTTTACTTCGATGATGGCGCCGGTGTAATAGTTTAAACCGCGGGCAAGTGTGAAATCTACTTCAACTATATTTTTTATTTCGCCGCTGATTGTGAGCGAAGCGAAAATATTTTCGAGCTCTGCAATTCCTTTTGAACCGGTTGGAGAATTTGAGAGTAGATTTTTTGCCGCGGCTAATTTCTCAAAGCCATTTCCTTCAATCGAAAAAAACTTTTCAATTACTTGTATCTGACTTTCACTTAATCCACGATTGGTTAATTCCTGTCTAACTCCCTGCAATCCGATTTTATCAAGCTTGTCAATGGCGATGGTGATGTCAATAAATTTATCAGCGGCATTAATTGATTCTGCAATGCCAACTAAAATTTTTCTGTTATTGATTTTGATGGAAGTATTGATTCCGAGTTTCGAAAACACTTCATCATAAATTTGAATCA
>JAJAYG010000550.1 GCA_026786335.1 Chitinophagales bacterium
CAACGCCCATCAAAGAAAAATAACCGCCGAGTAAATTTCCCGCAATCACCAAAGCACCGGGTGATAAACTGAGTAAGTATCGAAGGGAATATTTCGTTGACATCATTTATTATTCTGTTTCAAACTTACAAGATTTTTATTTTAACCCTTATTAGCACAAAGCGTTTTTGGCTATCATGCGCCAGCCACCCCTCTCCCTTTGGAGAGGGGCAGTAGGTGAGGATTTTATTTTGGATTTAATGAAATGTATTTTTTAAAGAGAACCTTCCTTAAATGAGAGAGTGCATGTGCGCAAATCTTTCTTCATTCATTTCAGAATAAAAAAAGAAAGCCGCTATCTTTACAACAAGAAAAAAAACACTATGAAAAAACTTGCCTTCATCATTATTGGTTTTACCATTTCGGCATTTGTGCAGGCACAGGTGTGCACACCTTATTGGAGTGATACTTCTTATGGAATTCACCCCGACACGATTGAGAATCTTCCGATAGCTTATGTGAATGTTCCTTACGATGTGGTGATTCAATTTAAGGTTCCTGCAACTGCTACCTATAACAATTTGCCGATTACAATTGATCATGTGGTGCTCGACAGTGTGGGCGGGTTGAGCGCAGTGCCTACTTCGGTTCCTTTCTATTTTAATTGCAATCCATCAACCTGCTCATTTAAGCATGATTCAGTTGGTTGCGTGAGAATACAAGGTACCCCTACAACAGTCGGAACTTATGATCTCGTGATTAATACAAGAGTATTTATTAATAATATAATATTTAGTCCTTTTCCAACGCCCGGATATAAACTTGTTGTAAAAGATAATGTGGGTATTCCTGCAATAAGCAAAACAGTTTTTGATGTGTCGCAAAATTTACCCAATCCTGTAATAAATTTTACAGATGTGTATGTAAATCTTGAACGTGCTGAAAACATTTCACTCAGGATTTCTAATTTGGTTGGTACTGAAATTTACAGAGAGAATATTGTTGGAAATAAGGGAATTAATACTGTTTCAATTGATGCATCTCACTTTGCGCAAGGAATTTATTTCTACTCCGTAAGCAATGGAGCGCAATCAATTACTAAGAGGATGGTGGTGGAAAGGAAGTAAATGGGTTTAGCATACTGCATTTTAATGTTTCGATAAACTCAACATGACAAAGTCAGTTTTGAATTAAACTTAAGATTGCACTTTGTGTAAATATTAGATAGATTTATAACTCGACTTTGTCACCCTGAGCAATTCGATAAACTCAGTACAGGTTTTATCGAAGGGCATAATAATTTGCTTTTTATTTCACCACCTCACGCTAAGCATTGCCTGCACACTTCTTGGCGCTTCAAGCAATGCGGGCCGCACCATGTATTCGCGGTTAAAAAGATTTTTGGTAATGAAGGAGAAGCGAACCTTCTCACTTAAATCATAACTGAGTCTAAGATCAAATGTAAAGTCACCTTTATCGTGCAAGGCACGGTATTCGGCAACGCCGGGAATAAATTCAGTTGGTTTTCCATAGATGTAAATCAACAAAGGATCGGTGCCAAGAAAAAAGAGATCAACGTTTTTCATAAAGCTGTTGTATTGAAAATTAATTCCGCAGGAGAATTTTTTGTAAGCCATATCGAGCGAAATCTTTGCAGTGGTTTCAAATCGGTAGTTCAAAATTTTTGTTTGGTTGAGTGAATCAATTTCATGCTGCGATAATCCATCAGTTGATGCTAATACACTGTCAACAAAATTTTTCTGATCAATGTTGATCGGGTTGATCAGTGTTAAACCTGCAAGCATATTTAATTTCAGTTTACCAATATTTCCTTCTCGAATAATTGAAAGTTCGGCTCCTGTAATTCTTGCATTGTCAATGTTGATTGATTTAAAACCGAGGTAGTTGATATTGATAAAATCGGGAATGGGATTGGGATCGTAGTAGCCGAAACTAAATTCAATTAAATCATTGTACCGCTGCATAAAAGCTGCAACATCAACATAGCCGCGCCAGTTACTTATTTTAAATGCTTGCTTCACGCCAACTTCGGCAGTCCAGCCATATTCGGGTTGCACTTCGGGGTTTGGAAATACTTTAAGTAAGCTAATGGAAGTGCTTACATATTTTTCGGCAATAGAAGGAAACCGGTAACCCTGACCAAATGATGCTCTTAAAAAAGTATTTTTTGTAACCGGATAATTAATCCCTGCACGAACTACCGGTTTCGAAGTTCCATTCGCAGTATCAACGCTGAATGTTTCGTAGCGCACACCTGCTACCACAGAAAGTTTTCCGAATTTTTTATCGGCTTGCGTGAATGCGGCTAAATTATTTGCCCTGTGATCACTGTAGAGTTCTGCATTAACATCGGAATAATTTGCACTGATACCGGCAATCAAATTCATTCCAAAATGAAATTGTTTTTGATACTGGTACTCACCATAATAAAGTTTTGCAATGCTGCCTTGATTGGTATTGTTATTATTTCTGGTATAGAAATAACGCAGCTTTAAACTATGGTGATCACCATGCTTAGAAAAATAATTTACGAACGGGTCAACATTCCATCTCGTGTTTTTCCCCTCAGAGATTGTGGTGGAGGCGGTATCTAATCCGCCAAGCGGACGATAAGCACCGGTGGTATCATCGGCCCACAAAAAATAAGTGCCCGATTGATAATACATGTAATTTGTATTGATCCCCGCAGATAAGCCATTGATATTCTTAAAGCGGTATCGCGTGTTTGCATTGATTCTTCCTCGTTGTGTGTACTCGCCCTCGTGGAAACTTTTTTCGTTGTATAAATTCCCTCCCAAAACCAAATCAAACTGCCCGATTTTTTTTGAGTGCATAAAATTTCCTCCTGCAAAATTTGGCTGTTGATTGCCCCACCAGATTATTTGATCACGCTTTGGATTTAAAAAATACCCGTTGTAAAAATTGATTTGTGTTTGTGGTACTGAAGTCGGATAATTTGTTCTTGCATTGATAACCCCGTTAAGCGCAGAGGAGCCATACAATACAGAAGAAGCGCCTTTAATAACTTCAACCTGATTTAAATTTTCAACGGGAATAAACTCCCATTTAATATCATTTGCATCTGCAGTCACTTGCGGAATGTCATCAACCAACATAAGCACTCTGCTGCCTGCGCCATAGCTGAAACCGCTGCCGCCTCTTATGTTTGCCTGATTGTCAATTAATGTAACACCGGGTACTTGTTTCATTACGTCGTTCATCCCAATGGCATTTACATTCTTAATAAAATCGGGTTTCAGCACTTCCATTGATACTGTTTCTTCAGTAATATTTTTTTCGTAACGGCTTGCACTTACCACTATAAGATTTAATTCGTTAGCTGTTGAATGCAATTGCAGATTCACAATCAGTGTTTCATTTTCTTTGAGAGAAATATTTTTTGTTTGATTCATAAATCCAATATAACTGTAGCTGATAATATAATTTCCTGCTGCTAATTTGAGCTGGTAATTTCCGTTTTCATCAGTTACTGTTCCTGTAGAGCACTCAGAGGGATAGATTATTCAACGATTTTTCTAGTGAAGGTATGGCTCACATTGAATCCGATCAAGGGTCTAGTCTGCGGG
>JAJAYG010000551.1 GCA_026786335.1 Chitinophagales bacterium
GGTGTGGCCCAATCTCGAACTCTACATTCATGGCGGCGTAAGTTTTACACCTTATGAAAAAGAATTCCGATCACTCATAAAAAATGAAAAGGTTTTTTTCTACCAAAGCTATAATGCTACCGAAGGTTTCTTTGCTTTTCAGGAAGGGCTGCATGATGAAGATATGTTGCTGCATTTAGGTAACGGAATTTATTATGAATTTATTCCTGAAGAAGAAATTGGAAACGCAAATCAAAAAGTAATTTTTTTGAGTGAAGTAAAACTGAATAAGAATTATGGTTTGGTGATTTCAACTAATGGTGGTTTGTGGCGATACATTGTGGGTGATACCATACGGTTTACTTCTCTTGCTCCCTATAAAATTCAGGTAACAGGAAGGTTGAAACATTTCATCAATGCATTTGGCGAAGAAGTGATTGTAGACAATACCGATCGCGCACTCGCCGAAACTTGCAGGCAAACTGATGCAGTGGTAAATGATTATACGGTGGCTCCCATTTTTCTTTCAACCAATTCGCAGGGCGCACATGAATGGCTGATTGAATTCTCTAAACTGCCTGCGGATTTAAATCACTTCACAATGTTGCTCGATCAATCACTGCGAAATTTAAATTCAGATTACGATGCCAAGCGGCAGGGCGATCTCGCTATGAAGTTGCCCGTGGTTCATTCCCTTCCACAAAATACTTTTTACAACTGGCTCAAGAGTAAAAATAAATTGGGTGGACAAAACAAAGTGCCGCGATTGAGTAATGAAAGGAAGTTGGTGGAGGAGATTCTGAACATGCAATAAAGAGTTTTTTTTAAAATTATTTGGGCGCATGCCGCCGTAAAATAAAAACGGCGGCACCGGGCTATCCGCGTAATTTATCCCGCTTTTTGGCGGGAAGTCCTCGCCCTCATGCACACAATCGTTTCAATTTGAATTCATGCGTCAGCAACTCTCCCCCTTTTTTCAAGGGGGAGTTGGAGGGGGTGCTCACCCTTCGCTGTGGGCTTTCCGCTACTATCCTGAGGACAGACTTATCACAAAGGAACCAACTGCATCTTTAATTTGATCGCCATCCTTTCTAAGTATTTTTTCTGGTGCTCCTTAAGTTGCGTTTCGTAAAGTTCAATTCCTTTTTCAACGAACGCTTCACCTTTGGTCATTGCACGATAATAGTAGCATGCAATCTTTCTTGCGATTGCTTTGATGGCAACACCGCTGCCGCGCTTTGCTCTTATTCTTCTGCCGAATGAACCCAGTGCAATGTGTTTATTGGTCAGAAGACCTTGAGTAGGTGGGAAAGATTTTGATTTCTTCCTCACCGGCATCAACAAAAAAATTTCGGCTGCCGATGTCAATCCCGGCAGCATGTGGATGAACTACTTCAAGTGTTTTGCTCATAAAGCGTTTGGTTTTTGGTGAAAGAAAAACTCAATAGCCCGCTGTTTTAATTAAGAGTAAAAACATCCTGAACGGGAATACCTCGCATCATGATTGCGTGGCATCACCAAAGAACTCTACATCCAACAGCAGGAACAAGATTCCCTTGCAGGAACGTTGACACTAAAGTGTAGCGCTGTTACTTCTATTGAGTGTCTCGTCCTGAAAAAAGTTTACACTATTTGTTAAAGAATCCTGTTTCAAATTTACATTTTAAATTTAGTCCTGTATATAGTTTACAATAATTATTTCGGCAAGCTCAATACAAGTATTTTTGTTTGCCGTTTAAAGCGGAAGTGAGCAACTGCTGAGGAGCAACTCACCAGGAAATAAATCGGTGTGTGACGAAGTATATCTTTCTTAAAGCCAAGTGTAACAGCTTGGCTTTTTTGGTATACTTTAGAACACCCTAATGCCTCCAAAAACCTTTCACACAGCAAGTTCCACCTCCTTTTTTTGTTTGTTAATTTGATAATAATTTTTCCATGTTCTATTTAGTTCGCCAGTTTTTAAGTGAGCTTCTACTGGTTTCAAATTAGCAATACTTCCATGTGGTCGTAGGTAATTGTAGGTGCTGCAAGCTACTGCTACAGCATGTTGTGCGGTTATAAAATCTACAAATACCTCCTCTAATAATTCTGTTTTTAAAATACCATTTACCCGTTCGGCTACTGCATTTTCACATGGGTCACCATTTTGAGTCATGCTGATTTTTACTTCATAATCCTGCAATAACTTTACATATGCATCGCAGCAATATTGCACACCTCTATCGCTGTGATGTATCAAGTTTTGGATACCGGGATTACTTGCCAAAGCCATCTTCAATGCCTTCAACGGCCCTTGTGCCGATAAATCTTTACTCAAATAAAATCCAACTATTTTATGACTGTAAACATCTGTAATCAAACTCAAATAAGCGAAGCCATCAGCTAAGTGAATATAGGTTATATCGCTTACCCATAGCTGGTTTGGAGCAATGGGAATAAATCCTTGAATGAGGTTGGGATACTTTTTAAAACGATGCCTTGATAGGGTTGTAATGCACCCTTTTCGTTTGCGTTTTGTTACCAATAATCCTCGTGCTGCCAGCAAATTAAACAGGGCATCTCTGCCTATTTGAAACCTGTGTGCCGATAAAAAATCTTGCATCTCGTACAATAACTTTCGTGTGCCTAACCGCTTTTGATGCTGCCGATAACGAAGCACTTCAGCAATAATAATATCGCCCTCAAAAGCTTTTTGCTGAATGAATTTTACGCCCTGATAGTAGCTTTGCCTACTATAACCAAGCAGCAAACAAAGGTTCCCGATACTTCGGGATGGACTCCTTTGCTCTACCGTTTCTACCGCTTGGTGCCAGACTTTTTTCGGATGCTGATTTTAAGCTGGTCTTCTGCAATATCAATCATCGTGTTGAGCAACTCAA
>JAJAYG010000552.1 GCA_026786335.1 Chitinophagales bacterium
GCAATTAACTGAGAGTTATACAATGATGTTGCTCCAACAACAGGTACAAATGGCCTTACTACTCCCACGAATGCACTGCTCTTTAATTCAGGATAACCGGGTTGAAGATTAAAAAGTTTTGATGTATCAGTTAACAACAAGGTTGTGTCGGCAGGGAGTGTGAAAGATTGTATGGGTGTGAAATCCAGAAACCCTGATTGCTCATCGAACAATGATGAAACATAAACCGACATCAGCAATTTTCCTCCTTTATCAAAAAATTCATTTAATGTTCTCTGGCCTAATGAAAGTGAATTGGAAGCATCATTGGTAAACCAGATGATTCCTTTGAAGAGTGCAAAGAGTTTGGACTGTGAAATATTATCGGCTGATTGTTGTGTGTAAATTCCATTTACTTTTTCAAACAACTGCATCGTGTCAACGCTTGTAAATCCGGCTGCAGCTAATTGTGTTGCATAAAAAGTTTCTACGGTGCTGCCATTGCTTGTGTAACCATCAACCATTAAATAATCTGAAACAGGTTTCTTCACAAATACTTTTGTAGAAGCAATGTATGGTGACTTTGCATCAGCATTGTCAACTGCACGTATGTACAACATGTTGCTATCATTCAAAACCAAACCACTCATAAGATCATTCTGTGCAATGAGATTGTTATTGATATAAACGTTGCAATCGGGATAGTTTGTTTGCAGTGTTGTTGCTTCGAATACTGCACTTGTTGCAATGATGTCGAGTTGATAAGGAAGTTGCGAAGTATCATTCCAGCACAACTCATATTGCTTCAGGTTTTCAATTCCATCCGGATCATTTACTTGCCAATAGAATCTTAAAACCGGAAAAGATTTTACAGGATTATTTTCGGCATACACAAAAACAACGGAAGGTGGTGAATTTTTTACCGGATAAATTAAGTGTGCTGGCGTAGGATCTTTCATTCCCAAATTATCAATGGCACGCACGTAAAAAGGAAAATCAAGAGTATCTTTTCCCGGCGGAGTTGCCAATAAAAAAATACTGTCTTGTAAAGTTGTGTAATGCCAAACCGTATTCTCATTGATAATACTATCGAAAGTAAATTCAAAAGCTGCTATGTAGCCGTCTGCATCATCTCCCCACCAGGCGATTTCTACCTGCGAATTCAATCTGTCATCTCCTTCCCGAATAATGGTGTCAACAATGGTAAATGTTTCCGGCGGCAAATTGAGTTTTGTATCGCCCTCAAAAGAAGTCTTGCAAGCAGCGAGTGCAAGTATGATGAACAGGAAACAGTTAAGGAAAGAAATTTTCACAATCACTTATTAGAAGCGATCAAAAATAAAAGTTTAGAATTAAGAAGAAGGAAAAAAATGCAGTATTAAATGCAACGGCAACTAATTGTACATTACTGTATTTAACACAGGAATTTCAACCATCACTTTATTCCCTCTGCCAATGTACTTGAGCGGATAAACAGAATTGAGCAGTGCAATGCCGCGGCCATGGTTATGAAATGCACGGCTATCATCGAGGTGTAGAAATTTTTCAAAATCAAATCCATATCCCATGTCTTCCACAATAATTACAATGCGGTCGGGTTGTTTTCTAAATGTAACCTGAACATATTTTTCACGGTTTTCTCGAAATGAAAGTCGGTGTTCTACTCCTTTACTTAAGTGGTTATCTGTTATCAGTTTTGTTTTTTCATCATAAGTAAGATTAAGATTTCCATGTTCAACAGCATTGGTAAATAATTCTGAAATAAGAATTGCCTCCTGCGGATTAGGGCATTCATTAGCGATTCTGATAGCGAGGTAATCGCCTTCACTCAAGGTTCTAAAATGAAATATTCCTTCGGTAAGAAATTTAAAAGCACGTTCACTTTCATCCAATTTCTTTAAGAGGTCTTTCTTCCGTTCATATCCCAGTATCGCTGCTTTGATGGTGGAGCAAAGCAATTCGCGCTTTACGGGTTTAACCAGGTAAAAAAATGCGCCTGCCTCAATTCCTTGCTGAATGTTTTCGCTATCGCTGAAAACAGTTTGCATGATCACCTGAATATCTTCATAAGATTTTTCTTGCTTAATTGTTTTTAGAAAATCAATTCCCGATATATCGGGCATGCTCCAGTCAAGCAGCATTACCTGTATTTCTTTAGCACGCTGATCAAGAATATGGCGCGCCTCGTTTACATGGTAAGCCGATAAAACATGATAGCCTTCTTTTTCCAGGGAAGTTTTTACAACCGTTGAAAAGGTGATATCATCATCAACTAAAAGCAGCGTATGTGGCAATAAAATATATTTATGCCATGTAATACGTTAGGGTTAACTAAAAAGTTGTGAGAAGTTTGCTTTTTTTCCACATTGGTAAAACCATGTTTAATATTTATGGTTTTTGATTTGAAAAGAAGGGTTAGGATTTTTTTGCAGCAACTACACAAACCTTTTTATAGTGTTTCACTTTTCCGTTTAAATCAAATACCTGAGTATATATGATGTAGGTTCCAACACGAGCTTTTTCACCATCATTGGTAACGCCGTCCCATGTAAAGTTTCCGGTTTGAGCGAGCAGTAAATTGCGAATGAGGTTTATAGTCTCTCTTCCTTCTGCATCAAAAATTTTAACATTGGCGGTATAACCTGCCTTATCGAATTGGTATGAAATATTGAGAACATCATTGTAACCATCATTATCTGGCGAAAACACTTGCGGAGAAAGTGTGATCTCATTGCCAAAACTTGCTTCGCTGTATTGTGAGTTTTTATAAGTAGGTGTTCCATATCCAACTGTTGATGCAGCCGAATGCCAGTTCATTGAATCCTGTGTTGCCTGATTAGGATCTATGCGCTCGAGCGACACTCCTTCAACATCATCAATGAGTGGAAAATGCCAGCTTGCATTGTAGTGGAATTCATCAATGCGCTCATTTAAATTATTTAGCAAAACAACTCTTCCTTCATCATCATTGTATGAAGGAAGATTCGTAATCCCAAGTAGCCAATCGGGATTTTGTGCAACGTAATTCTGTTTTACCCAATCTGAATTTTCGGTAAGCACAACATATTGATCTGGGAAAAGAAGAAAACTTTCGCTCGTGATTTCATTGATAGATGTGAGCGAATCAAAATCATCGGCGCTTGAAACTTTTAAATCTTTAAGATCAAAAATTTTATCTGTGTTGTTGTAAATTTCAAGGTAATCGTATCCTCCTGTTTTGGGATTGAAAAGAATTTCGTTGATAAGAATATCGCCAATGTTGATGATGGATGGAATGGCAACCTTTGCAGAGTCAACAATCGTCATGATGTTCCCATGGCAATCTGCAAGATTATTTGCAATGATGGTATAAACAGTATTGGTATCGAGTGCGGGATCAATTTGAAGATTCACATTCATCAAATCAGGACTTATTACCTGAACAGAAATTATTGCAGTATTTGGTTGAATGAAATAGTTAGAAATGTTTGCTGCCGAAATACTATCGAGTGATTCACTGAAAATTAATTGCAAAGTTGCATTATCAATCACTGTTACACGAACAAGTGTTGGAGGTATGGAATCAACATAATTACCC
>JAJAYG010000553.1 GCA_026786335.1 Chitinophagales bacterium
GAAATACACCGCCAAAAATCTGGTAGTTGATTTTATAAAGCGCCGCCGATTATTGTCAGCAGCAATTTTGCTTTCAGTGATTGTGGGCTCAGTGCTTACTGTCTTAATTCCTTTAAGCATTGGTAAGTTTTATGAACTTGCGTTGAACGATAGGCATTCGGTAAAAGGATTATTCTTTGACGAACTTGGATTGCACATTGATTCTATTCAACAATATTTTATTTTCTTTTTATCGCTGCTGCTATTAACAGCAGTTGCAACTTATGTATCATCTTTTCTCTCGGGCTTAATTGCAGAATATTTTTCAAAAGAACTGAGGGAGAAATTATTTCATCAGCAGTTGAGCCATACCATCGATAGTTTTAAAAACAAAACCGGTGGTAAATATTTAATGCGCTACAGTGGTGATCTTTCTTCCATTCAAAAATTAGTTAGCAAAGGAATTATTGCCTTCGCAGGCGATATCATCTTTCTACTTATTGCAATAATCGTTTTGTTTATGATGAATGCAACCCTGGCAACCGTTTTCATAATTGGTATTCCGGTGGCTGCGGTAATTATTTATTTGATGAACAGAAGTTTGAGGAGCCATTCAATTGAAAAGAGAAATGCAAAATCTTCGATGATGTCTTTTGTGCATGCCCGGCTCAATGCATTTCTTACAATTAAAACTTTTAACAGAGAAACACCCGAAGAATCGCAGTTCAATAAGAAATCAGAAAAATTACACCGCGTAACAGTAAGCTATCTAAAACATGATTCGCTTTTGCAATCTTCTATTCCAATACTTTTTTACCTGATGTTAGGTTTAGTATTGTACCTGATTGCAATTAAAACTCCCGAACTAAAATCTAACATCGATGGTGAGCAAGTCTTTATTTTTATCTTGCTTACACTCTATATGCGAGCGGTAATCAAACGCATTCTTAAAGTTACTACTATATGGCAAACGGGAAAAATATCACTCACCAGGTTAGTAGAAATAATAAATTATCCTGCAGAAGCAAAGGATGAAACAGAGTTAAAAGATATTGAAGGAAATATTCGATTTAGAAATGTTTCATTTGCCTACTCCGAAGGGAAGCCTTTACTAAAAAATATTTCATTTTGGCTCGAACCCAATACACTTACACTCATTCGAGGAGCACATGGCAGCGGAAAAACTTCTGTTTTAAAATTGATGATGAAGTTGATGCAACCAACCGGCGGAAATATTTTTATGGATGATTTTAATTACAAAGACCTCACACCTTATACCATTAGAAAACAGATTGCATTTGTATCAGATGATGCGCCATTGCTTGGCAGTAATATTTTTGAAGCAATTTCTTACAGCAGAGATGCAGAAAAAAGAGAACGTGCAATACAAACTTTAGAGCAATTACATTTCACCGTAACCGGTAATGCAGAAGAAGATCTTAATTACAAATTAGAAGAAGGTGCAAAAAACCTATCTGCCGGGCAGCGCAAGATGCTCATGATTGCAAGAGCATTAAATACACGCAAGAAGTTTTTATTGCTCGATGAGCCATTAAGTGATCTTGATGAGGTGGCACAAAAAACATTTGTAAGGCTGCTTAATAAATTAAAAAAGAAAAGAACAATCATTGTAGTAGCCGCTAATTCACCTTATGAGTTGATGACTGATAAAGTAATTGACCTTGAACAAATGCAACTTGCTTTTGAAAACACAGGTTCGTAAAGAACTTAAGATATTTGGTGCACCTTAACTTCAACAATAATTCTTAGTAAAATGAATAAATACTTTCTGCCTCTCCTCTTTTTACTTTCTATCTTAGGTTTAATTTCATGCACACCAAACCCCGGTATTGGTGGTGATGCTGCAATAAAAGGAAGCCTGCATGCCAATCATTATAACAGCACATTTACCGAATACATTAGTGACTATCCCGGTGCCGATACTTATGTGTACCTGATCTTTGGCAACGACATCAGTTATGGTAAAAGAATTAAAACAACCTATAACGGGCAGTTTGAATTTCAGTACCTCAACAAAGGCGATTACACAGTTTATGTTTATTCACTCGATTCAACGCTAACTGCAGCGAGCGGCTCTGTTGCAAAAACTTACCCTGTAACCATTACAGATCGCAAGCAAACAATTGATTTAGGAACCATCGAAGTTTTTCAGTAACAACTTTAAATTTTGCTCATGAAGTTTTATTTTTCTTTTTGGGGTAATGAAAACCGAAAACATCTAAAATGGGTTTTGCTTTTTTTACTTTCTAATTTTTCATTGTTTCCTTCACAATTATTTGCTCAATCACAAAATGAAATAGCGAGTCGTAAAATAAAAAAAGTAACTACCATCACAGTTGATTCAAGAAAAGAAAAAACATCACAAAGAAAAAACACCATCAGCTTCGATGGAAAGGGAAACATCACTGAGAACATTGATTACGATGAGCAAGGAAATGTGAAGGAGACTGAACAGTATAAGTATGATAATGATGGCAACGAAATTCTTTTTCTTAATCTCGATGCTGGCGGAAGAGTGATCAAGAAAACTGAAAGCAAATACAATAAATGGGGAAAAGCTGAAGAGAAAATAAGTTATGGTGCTTCAGGCAATATGATTGAGAAAACATCCTTTAGCTACAACAATGAAAATGATTTAACTGAAGAAACAACTACTGATAAAAATGGAAATACTTTACGGAAAAGTACTTATAAGTATGATAACAAAGGAATGCTGATCTCAAAAAAGACAGTAAATGAAAAAGGTGAAATCATTTACTTAAAAGAAATACAGATCGAATATTAGATGCTCTTAAAAACAAAAATAGTTTTTGTGTTGAAGTTATTTTTTACAATCATACTGCTATTGGCATTCACTAATTCCGGCTATAGCCAGATACAGGATTTTAAAGGTAAAATCGCTTTTGGACTTAAGAAAAAAATTTCAAAATCATTTTCATTTACACTTTACAATGAAGAAACCTTTTCACAAAATCTTGCCGAACTGGGTACATCCTTTTTTGATCTTGGCTTAAATTATAAAATCAATAAAAATTTTATTCTCGGGGCTAATTACAGGTTCACACTTCAAAGAACACTGCTAAACTATTATGATGAAAGGTCAATGATTTATGGTGACATCACGTATTCAAAAGGCATTAAAAAATTTTCTTTCTCGTTGCGCGCGCGAATTCAAAATTCATTTAATCCCATTGTAATTGGCGAAACAAAACAAAACAGCGTTGCTTACAACCGTGATAAACTCACCTTGCGCTACCGCATTAATTATTACTTAATTCCTTTTGTTTCGGGAGAAATTTATGTGCCCATCAATCATCCTACGCATGATCAAATTGATAAGGAGAAAGGCACCATTGGTATTTACTATAATTTTAACGACTACCTTAAAGTAGCTGCTGACTATTCAATCACGCATGAATTAAATCAATCCAACAAAAAAACATTTTATACTCTTGGTGCTTCATTGTACTTCGATTTATAGGTTGTTAAAAAAATCAAGCATGCTGTTGAGGCGCGTTATTTCAGTTTCATCTTTTAAGAATAAAATTTCATACATGAAATATTTATTGCTGGTAGTTTTTATTCCAACAGTAATTTTTTCTCAGTCAACTCAGCAACAACCTCCGCATGCTATTGCAATTGCAGTTCATGGCGGCGCAGGCAGTTTAAAAAAATTGAACCTTACACCTGAGCAGGAAAAAGCATACAAAGACACACTGGCAATTGCCTTGCAAACAGGATATAATTTATTGAAGCAGGGGAAAACTTCAGTTGATGCTGTTGAAGCTTCAGTAAATGTTTTAGAAAACTGTACGCTCTTTAATGCCGGCAGAGGGGCGGTGTTAACTCACAACGGAACTATTGAAATGGATGCAGCAATTATGAATGGCAGAAACAGCAAAGCCGGCGCAATAGCGCAGGTAAAAACAATTAAGAACCCCGTGAGTGCTGCACGCAAAGTAATGGACTCATCAAAGTTTGTTTTAATGGCAGGTAAAGGAGCTGAAGAATTTGCAGCATTGCAAGGATTGCAAATTGTTGACACTTCCTATTTCTTTACCCCTTATCGTCGAGTGCAATTACAAAAAGCATTACTTGGCGATACTGCCGTTCTTGATCATTCCGATACAACAGGCATGATTGCTCCCGCAGACATCACTGGTAATCCCAACGATAAATTTGGTACAGTAGGATGCGTTGCTATCGACAAATACGGCAATCTTGCTGCTGCAACTTCAACAGGTGGTATTGTTAACAAAGAGTATGGCCGCATCGGTGATTCACCATTGATCGGCTGTGGTACTTATGCAAATAATAAAACATGTGCTGTTTCATGCACTGGAAGAGGCGAAGATTTTATCCGCCATGTTGTGGCTTACGATATTTCTTCATTAATGCAATACCGAATCATCAACCTGCACGATGCTGCCAACTATGTGATCAAAGAGAAACTTACCAAAGCAGGAGGCCGCGGCGGGTGCATCGCCATTGATAAAAATGGCCACATCGAAATGCCGTTTAATACAGAGGGAATGTTTCGCGGATACATCAATACCAAAGGGCAAATGGTTGTTTCAATTTATTGAAATGAATTTTTTAACCTGCAAATAAAATCCCCCATTTTGCAACCAATTTTTCTCTCCGCTGTTCTTTAATGCATTGGCTCAATAAAATTATTGATAATTTAAAACAGAGCCGCATGTTTTTTCTCTAACTTTGCATTACTAAAATTTTTAAGAAGTAAAATGGGTTACATAAAAGAAAAATTCGAAGCCAAAGCAATTCCAATGGCTGCCGATATCAAAGAGTTTATCAAACAAAATGGTGATGTATCTCTCGGTACTTATACCATTGCACAGGCTTATGGTGGAATGAAGAGTATTAAAGCACTGGTAACTGAAACATCATTACTCGATGCCGATGAAGGCATTCGTTTCAGAGGTTATACGATTCCCGAGTTGAGAGAAAAATTGCCGCATCTTGAAAAATGCACCGAGCCATTGCCCGAAGGATTATTTTATCTTTTGTTGCTCGATGAAATTCCTACTTACAAAGATGTACAGCATGTAGCGAATGTTTGGGCACGCCGAGCAATTGTTCCCATCCATGTTTTCAAAGCAATAGATCGCCTGCCGAGAGACACCCATCCAATGACTCAATTTTCTATCGGTGTTCTTGCCTTGCAAACTGAATCAACATTTGCAAAAGCATATCGCGATGGCATCAACAAAAAAGAGTATTGGGACCCCATGTATGAAGATGCAATGACTTTGATTGCACGCCTTCCGCGTATAGCTGCTTACATCTATCGCCGCATGTATAAAAAAGGCAAACACATTGAACCCAACCCCGATTTGGATTGGGCTGCAAACTTTGCTCATATGCTGGGTTTCAATCAACCCGATTTTCATAGTTACATGCGTTTGTTCTTAACAATACATGCTGATCACGAAGGTGGAAATGTATCAGCGCATACAACACACTTGGTTGGTTCTACATTGAGCGATGCATACATGTCGTTTGCATCAGGCATGTGCGGGCTTGCAGGTCCGTTGCATGGCTTGGCAAATCAGGAAGTAATTCGCTGGATTTTGGAAATGAAAAAACACCTTGGTAAAGACGGACTCACGAAAGAAGAAATTGAAAAATACATTCGCCAAACATTGGCTGAAGGAAAAGTGGTTCCCGGTTATGGCCATGCTGTGTTGAGAAAAACAGATCCGCGCTTTCTTGCGCAAATGGAATTTGCTAAGCAGCATTGCCCCGATGATGAACTGGTAAATATTGTTTGGAACGTGTATGAAGTTGCACCAAAAATTTTAGGTGAATCAGGAAAAATCAAAAACCCTTTCCCAAATGTTGATGCACACAGCGGTTCTATTCTCGTGCATTATGGTTTGGTGGAATATGATTTTTATACCGTGCTCTTCGGTGTTTCACGCGCTCTTGGTGTACTTGCTTCATTGGTTTGGGATCGCGCACTTGGCCATGGAATTGAAAGACCAAAGAGCGTTACTACACAATGGATGAAGGATTATGTGGCGAGTAAGGCGGCGAAGAAGGCTGATCCAATTACAACCTGATATTTAAAATGGGAATCACTAAAGCAAAATTATCAGTAAAGAAAAGTCATGAATCAAAAAACATTCGTGAAGTAATTTTTCTTTTTGATTCAGCAGCAGTATACAGTTAAGTGCCTAAAGAAATTTTAAAAGCGACAGCAACGCATGAACAGCAACTGCAACTACCACATTGCAGGTTTTAAGTTTGCCGGCAGTTTTGTTTAGTCCCAGCGAAAATGAATTTTGTAATGATGGGCCATCATTTATACTCGATGGAGCAACGCCTGCGAGAGGAAATTTTAGCGGAGCGGGTGTTGTTGACGGAACATTTTATCCGGCAATTACAGGCCCGGGAAATTTTTCTATTACATACAACTACACAAACATTAGCGGTTGCAGCAATGCAGATTCAAAAAACATAACTGTAAATGTTTGTACGGGAATAAATGAAGCAGTTGATGATTTTTTTATAAATGTATATCCTAACCCTGCGCATGATTTGCTGAATTTAAGTATCTCCTCGTCTCAATCACAATGGCAAGTTGAATTAATAAATTCGATTGGCGCCACTGTTAAAAGCATTTTGATGCAGAGTGGATTAAGCTCCATTGATGTTCATGTGTTGCCGCGCGGAATTTATCTATTGGTATTAAAAAACGATTCGAAGAAATATTTTGAAAAAATAATTCTGGAATAAGATTCTTTAAATAATTAAGCAGAAGATTCATTTGTTGCAAGAAGTACCGCTTGCAATTTGGTATTTAAAAGAGTCTCTAATTTTTTTCGCTCACTTTCATTTTCAATTCGCGGTAGCAATTCTATTGCACGGTTAAAAAAATCAATTGCTTCTTCATAGTAAAATCTTGAAAGGGAAAGTTGCCCTGCTTTATTCAAATACGCTATGGCCGAATCAATCTTTTCACCAAGCGTAAAATGGTTTGCAACAAATCCGGGGTTAGATTTCACAAACCCCTCATACTTATTTTCCAATACTTCGGCAATCCTCAAATGTTCTTCTTGCCTTTTGCTGATGAGAAGAAGCTGATACGCTTTCTCCTGCATTAATGCCTGCTTAAAACCAAAAAGTAAATGCGGGTGCCTTCCTTTTACAATGAATACTGATTCATCCACCAATGTTTTTAATTCCTCAGAAACGGTTTGAGAATCTAACCCTGAAATTTCCTGCAACATTTCGGGTGTAATCTCACGACCATAAACAGAAACGAGTTGAGCAATTTCATTTTCCTTACCCAACTTATCGAGTTTGGAAAACAACAGATCTTGCAGGGTTGCAGGAATAACCATTTCGGGCAATGCTCCTTTAAGCAAATATTCATCGCCCTTCATTTCCAAAACATCGGAGTCGAGTATTACATTTAATAACTCTTCAATAAAAAGAGGAACACCCTGTGTTCTTTCAATAATCATTTGCAGCAATTCATCGGGTAATTTTTTTCCGGCAATTTGCAATGCAAGTTTTTCTGAATCCTTTTTTTCCAATGGAAGCACATCAATGATCTTGTAATTTTTATCGGCAGGAATTTCAAATTCTTTTCGGCAACTAAGCAGGAAAAATATTTTATTAGCTGAAGTGCTGCACACCTGATTAATTAATTCAAGCGAAAGTTTATCGGCATATTGAACATCTTCAATAACAATCAATGCAGGTGCAGCTTTACTTAGTTCAATAAAAAAGTTTTTAAAAAACACCAACGTTTTTTCTCTTAAGATTTTATTGGAAAAAGACAGCGCCTTATATTTTGAAGTCAATGGAACTGAAAGCAAAGCACATATAACAGGCACGTTTTCATCAAGGTTAAAATGAAGCTGTGCTAAAAATTTTTCGATTCTTGAAAGTTTAGTTTCATCGGTTTCATCATTCTCGATGTCAACAAGCATATTAAGAATACTTACAAAAGGAAAAAGCAAACTACTTTGCGAGTAGGAAGTACATTTAAAAAAAATCTTTTTTGCTTCGGCATCTGCAATTGTTGAAGTAAAATAATTTATTACGTGTGTTTTACCCACTCCAATATCACCTCTTATAAAAACAGATTGCAACTCGCCGGTTAAAACTTTTTCCCATAATTCATTCAACTGCATTATTACTTCTTGCTGGCCAATGAGCGGAAATTGATTGTTCGTTTGCTCAGTGGTAGAACTTTTTGGAATCTCAACTGATATTGGCTGATACACTGTAACGGGATCAGTAATTCCTTTAAGCGGATGTGTTCCTTTCTCAATGCAATAAATTATTTTTTGAACAATCTTATAAGTTTCAGCACTAATTAGAATTTGATTGGGCTCTGCTAACGATTGTATTCGTGATGCAATGTTTGGAGTATCACCCAATGCAAGCCGTTCATGTTTATCACCACTTCCTACCTCACCCATCACCACTAATCCTGTATGTATTCCAATGCGTAACTCGATAACCGGCTTGCCTTCTTTAATCAGGTTTTCATTAAATGATTTTAAATTCTCAACAATGTTAAGAGCAGCCTGCACTGCGCGCTGTGAATTATCTTCAAATGTTTTTGGATAACCGAAGTAAACAAGAATGCCGTCACCCAGGTATTGCGCGATGTAACCTCCTTGTTCTTCTATCGCCTTTGCACACACTTCCTGATAGGCGACAACGATGTCGAGAAAAATTTCGGGGTCGAGTGCTTCTGAAAGATCTGTGGAACCTACCAGATCACAAAACATAATGTTTAGATGAAGCCGCTGTGGCACAAATTCAATGTCGGCCGGCGGAGTTATTTTATTAAATGTTGCTCCGCACTTTTCGCAATAGTTAAGTAATGGAGAATTTATTGCATTGCATTCTCTGCAAACTATTCCGAGTGGTTGATTGCACGAAACACACAAGGTAGTTTCACTGCTATTTTTAGTACCGCACTTTTGGCAAATGATTACCGAATTCATGTAAGAGCAATAATTTAAATGTTCAAAATAATTCCTTTCTCACTGGTAACATTACAAAAAAAATACCCGCGCCAGCAGGTATCTTTTCTAAACAATCAAATGATTTATCACCCCTCGGTTAATTGA
>JAJAYG010000554.1 GCA_026786335.1 Chitinophagales bacterium
CATCGCAAAATAATTTTTCACATTAATCAGTTTAATACCGCTGCGGCAATAATCAATTTGATTGTTGTTGATGGTTAGCACATTTGATGCAAGCAAAGTATTCTGCACCTGTATTGCAAACGTGCCGATTGATGGCGCATTAACAAGCCCAATGTTAAAGAGGTTGTAATCAATGTGTGTGTTGTTAAGTGCTGCGCAATAAATATCAGTGCAATTAATTCCTGAAGTAAAATTATTGAAAGTGTTGTGGCTGATGTTGTGAGATTGATTGGCTGCGCTGCTTAACACCACACCCAAAGTTACATTGTTAAAAGTATGGTAGGTAGCAGTTAATGAAACTTTGCCTGTTGCCTTTATACCAATTCTGCAATACTCAAATGTGTTGAGATCATTTGCACCCGAGCCGCCGATTGTTGCAGTGGTATTAGCAGATGCGTAAGCACAAATTGCAGTACCGGTTTGGCAATTGCAGGGGCTGCACAACCCTCCGCCTGAATAATCTACATTTTTATACTGGCAATTTTTTATGGTGGTGTTTGATGATGTTGATACAATTCCAAAATCCATGTTGTTAAAAGTATTTGCATTGCCTGCAGTTGCATTGCCAATGTTAATACTTGTTGCTCCATTGATTAAAATACCTGTACTTGTTCGTGCTCCAATATGCGGAGCTAATGAAATTGTTGTAGGTGCATTAGCGAGTGTGCACTGTATTTTTGTTTTGCTAATGGTTCCGGGGTGAACACCAGTGTAAGGATTAACAGTAAAGTCAATATAATTTTTATTGAAGGTGGAATTGGTAATCGTGTACTTTCCGCCATTGCTGCTCACGATTGCATTCTGCGCATCTTGAACTGTTGAGCCGTCAATTTTTATTTCGTTGGTGGTGCCATCGGTATAGAGACCATCCCACATTACAGCATAACAACTTGCTGAATGCAGTAATGCATTGCTGTTGACTTCAAGTTTTTTGCCACTGGTTACTACAATTTTTGCATTGGGTGCAAACTTTACATTGGTTCCATTAAATGTTACATTAGTATTTACAGTAAAAATTCCGTTGATGGTTATTTCATCAGTACTGCTAAATGTTTTATCGTTAACACCATATAAAACTAATGATGAATTATCATAGACAGAATAGTAAGCCCCACTGCTGCAACAACAACTCACATCAATACACTTTGTAAAACTGCAGCCGTTTTCAGGATAGCTTGCAATAAAACAAACAGTGCCTTCATATCCGTTTTCATCACACGTATTTGTGAAATGGTAAGTGAAAGAAATTCCGCTTGCAAGAGGGTCTAAAATATTTCCTGCCTTATCATACACAATATGTTGCCATTGATAATTGTAGTTATTATTTGCAGGCACAGCAGTATAAGTACTTCCATTGGTGTTGCAATTACTCCTATCCCCAGTAATTTCAAAATCAATTGGCGTAACTGTTTCAATGGTTACAGTTACATTATCGGTAGTGGTGCATCCGCCGGGTGTTGTTACGGTCAACGTGTATGTGGTGGTGGCAGTAACATCACAAACCGGATTGGCGCAAGTAGTGCAACTTAATCCTATTGATGGAGCCCATGAATAAGTTGCTCCATAAAAATCACAAGTGTTTGCTGAACCAAGGGTAACTGATTGCTCAGGGCATTTAGATACATCGGGGCCAGCATCGGGTAATTGGGTGAGAAAAAAATCGTCGAATACCGATGGGTCAACACCGTTTTCATCATAGTAAAGAAAGAAAGCCATGCGATTATAATAATTGTCTGGCACATTTACACCAGTAAGATCAATACACATTTGATTCTGTGTCATCCGGGAAAGTCGATTATGTTTTGATTAATCTGCACACTCCCTAATGAAAATGGAGTAACAGAAGGTGTTGCACTGTTCACCAGCATAATACATACTCCCGAATATTCATTAACAATGCAAGAAGAAGGGCTACTCCAAAAACTGAAATAATATTTTTTCTTAGCAAGAAGTTGTTTGAGGTCAACATCCATTCCTTCCAATGGCAGTAAAAAAGCATATCGATATCCCGATCCTCCGGGCCGAATGTCCACTTGATTATCGCTCATAAAATTTATTGGAATGTCAACCGAAGTCAAGTCATCGCTGCAACCTGCAAAGGTTGAAGTGCCAATATAATTTTTATCCATTAAATCAGCCCTGTCAAACTGATCGCATTGCTGTGCGCAGTTGTAACCAGAAGGCATATCGCTCACTGTATTGTGCCAGTGGGTTGCATTGCCATAATAAATTCCATCGTGCCCGGTGGGAGTAGTTCCCTCTTCAAAACATCCGTTATAGATTAAATTACAATTCTCAAAATTTAGCGCATCACATTGCGCATAATTTTTAGCGGGCAGCAGCATCATAAGAAATATGATTGCTGAATAGATAATTCTCTCTCTCTCTCTCTCTCTCTCTGCAAGAATGCGACCTATGTTGCTGCAGCTTAAAGCTTTCAGAAAATTTTTTGTGGAAGTGGTGAATGTTGTTTTCATGGCTTTAGATTTTGAGGTGAATGATGGAACTAAATTAAACGAAATTTTTAAACACGCTCTTTAACCTTCACACCTCTCTCTACAAAAAAACTAAACCCGCAGCAATTAAAACCAGCATTCCTCCTATTGCCCAATTCAACCATTTCACTTTTGCAACATCGCTTTGTTGCTTCTCAAATTTTTTTCCTTCCCAATCGCTTGCAGAAAATGAAGTGAGGGTTGCAATAATTTTTTCATTCACCACCCACGATTTCAGTTTTGCATACTTCATTTCCCACGAAACTGATGATGTTTTAAAGTCACTTGTTTTTCTGTACCAAAAAATCAAATCATTTTTTTCATTGCTTAAATCACCATAAACAATTGAGTTGCCTGCGAGAAAAGTTGAATCGGGGCGCAACCCCATAATATCAGCAGTAAGGAGTCCGCCATTCATGCGCAGCCATATTTTCTTTTCGCAATTTTTACTGTTCCAAAAATTATCGGGGAGAAATGAAAACTGAAAACCATTTCCTTCTATGGGTTTAGCATTCGTTTGTAATTGAACATCTGAAGTTTTAATCCCATAGTTCAAAACCATTTGCGTGGCGCCTGGTTGAAAATGAATATTCCAATACTGCCAATTCAGTTTTTGGTTTTTGGTATTGAAAAGCATTTGGTTGCTGCTATCATTTGAATAACTAAGTTGTGGCGCTATTGCCAATGCACCCGAAATACTCAGGCGTACCCAATACAAATTGCGGCAATCGGTTTTTGAATTGCTATCTGCATTGCACAACGGAAAACCAACGCTTAGGTCAATATTTTTATCGGTTGAATTAATAAACAGCATTTCGATTCTTACAGCAGCATAGCCGGGAAAAACATCAATCTTGATTTCTTGCTTGCTTAAAACTAATTGATGCACCGCAGCAGTATCATTAATAAAAACAGGTTGAAAGCTTGCAGCAGTTAGCAAATTCTTCCAAACAAAACCATCAGCAAATAATTTAGTTGCCGGTAGTATTAAAAATAAAATGAGCAGGAAAGGTTTTGTAAAAAAGAACTTCATTTTCATCAATCAACATTACGGATTTGAAATTGAAAGTTAAAGTTAAAATTATAAAATACGCAGTGCCACTCGCTCTTGAATAAAGTTACTTAATGAAATCCGGTTGCTGCAGAGATGAAATGCAACAGCTTGTTATTTTATTAAAACAATAGAAGTCAGGAGACTTCATTACCATTCTTATTTTCTAAGTTTGAAAAAAAACTTAGAACAGCGGGGATCTGAAATCGCAAGCTTACGAACCATGTTAGGAAATATCTGTTCAACATCTTGCGCAATAAAACCAAACTGTTGCTCTTGAGGAAAATGAAACTCTTTAAATTGTAAAGTATCAAAATAATAGCTTGATGGTTTCAATTGATTAATCCAAGCTATGGCCTTTGCGCCATCAATAGCTTCTATATTTTGTTTGAGTAATTCGTCAGATGTATTCCACGATCCGGTGCCGCCAATGTTATATGGTGTTCCTACCACTGTAAAGTCGCCGGTTACTTTTACATGACCGTTAAAATAGCCCGCCCAATTTTTATTGGTGGCAGTTGCATCTCCGTAGATGGCGTAGTTAGTTGAGTTGTTATCATTGGTTAGGCCAGCAACAGTTCCGAAGACACCATAATTATTATCTCCATTAATTGCTTTGCCAAATAAACCATAATTAGATTTTGTTCCTGTTCCAGAGCCGTCTGCGTTTACATATCCATATACTCCTGAATTATCTGCTGTTCCCTGACTGGTTCCTACTGCTCCATATACACCCATGTTACCCGTTGCAGGATCACCCGTTTGACTATTGTTAGTACCGTCTGCTTCGCCCCAAACTCCCTTTAGTGATGCTCCTCCACCGGGTGCTGTACCATCTGCATATCCTCGTAATCCCACGTACTTCCCTTTGCCGTAAATACTTGTAGAGGTAGTTCCGGTATTTTCTACCAAGATTCCATTGCTGCTTGTAACAGTATTGCTTACATAAATTCCATTTGTAAATGGACTACCAACTACATGAAGTTTTCCGCTTGCCGCCGGGCTTGAATTGTTAGTTCCAATTACAACACCTCTTTCATCTGCTCCTTTGTTAGCAAAAATCTGAAAATCTCCATTCGTGTTTGTACCCAATGTGGTAAAGTAACTTGATGCACCTGTGTAAGTTAGCCGCAACTGGATGGAATTAGCTGATTCTATTTCACATCTGTTTCCGGGATTGCTCATTGTACCAATGCCAACTTCACCTGCGCTCGTGATAATCATTTTCTGTACACCACTTGAGCCGGGAGTAAAAAACCTAAATGCATCAGTTTCCTGTTGCACAAAATCAACAGGACCACCTGTAACACTATTTCTAATTAACAATCCATCACCACTACCTGCACTTGTTGCTGCACTGGTCAGTTGTAATGTGCCGTGCAAATGCAGTGGGCTTTGGGGGGCATTTGTTCCTATGCCAACAAAACCTTGTGTTGCGCCTGCAGTTCCCAGTATGGTCATTCGC
>JAJAYG010000555.1 GCA_026786335.1 Chitinophagales bacterium
ATGAGTGAGTCGCTGAGAAATGATGGAAGAGTTTGGGTGCCGAAGAAAAAGGAAGATTGTAAAAAAGCCGCAGCTGAGATTGCCGAGGTTGATCGCGATTATTATTTGGAAAGGAAGTATCCTTCATTTGGAAATTTAGTTCCGCGTGATATTGCTTCGCGTGCAGCAAAAGAAGTTTGTGATGAAGGAAGAGGAGTTGGTTCAACCTGTTTAGCAGTAAACCTTGACTTTAGTGATGCAATTAAAAAATACGGTCAAAAAACTATTGAAGCGCGCTACGGAAATCTTTTTGAGATGTATGATAAAATTACAGGAGAAGATCCTTACAAAACTCCGATGATGATTTATCCAGCAGTGCATTATACCATGGGAGGTTTGTGGGTTGATTATAATTTGAGTACAACAGTTCCTGGCTTATACGCAATTGGTGAATGTAACTTTAGTGATCATGGTGCAAACAGATTAGGAGCCTCGGCACTTATGCAAGGCCTTGCCGATGGATATTTTGTTTTGCCTTATACCATCGGCGATTACCTGGCCGGCGAAATTTTATCAGGATCAATTGATACAAATTCCATTGAGTTTGCCGAAACAGAAGATGAAGTGAAAAGAAGAATTGAAAAATTACTTTCTATCAAAGGTTCAAAACCAGTTGACCATTTTCACAGATTACTTGGTAAAACAATGTGGGAAAATTGCGGCATGGCCCGCTCAAAAGAATCACTCACTAAAGCAGCAGCAGAAATTAAACAGATCAAAGAAAATTTCTGGAATAATGTATGCGTACCTGGAAGCAACAATGAATTAAATCCTGAGTTAGAAAAAGCAAATCGAGTTGCCGACTTTATTGAACTCGGTCAACTCATGGTTCAGGATGCTTTAGATCGCGAAGAAAGTTGTGGAGGGCATTTCCGTGTTGAATTTCAAACTCCTGAAGGTGAGGCCTTGCGGCAGGATGATAAATTTATGTTTGTATCAGCTTATGAATTCAAAGGCGAGAATCAGAGTGCAGAATTGCACAAGGAAGAATTAAAGTATGAAGTAGTTCATGTAACGCAGCGATCTTATAAGTAGATGAAAATTCATTTAACATTATAACCATTTAGCCTTTTATCCCATGCAACTAAAGCTTAAAGTTTGGCGCCAAAAAAACAGCAGCGACAAAGGAAAATTTGAAATGTATGATCTCAGCAATGTTGATCATCATGCATCTTTCCTCGAAATGTTTGATGTGTTGAATGAGAAATTAATCATGGAAGGAAAAGATCCTGTTGCATTTGATCATGATTGCCGTGAAGGAATTTGCGGCTCCTGTTCCATGGTAATTAATGGAAGACCGCATGGCCCTTTGCATAATACCACCACTTGTCAATTGCACATGCGCCATTTTAATGATGGAGATACCATAGTAGTTGAGCCGTGGAGAGCCCGTGCATTTCCTGTAGTAAAAGACCTTATAACCGATCGCTCATCATTTGATCGCATCATTGCATCAGGCGGTTTTATTTCCGTTAGCACCGGGCAAGCTGTTGAAGCCAATGCCATTCCTGTTCCAAAAGAAGATGCTGATCTTGCAATGAGTGCTGCTGAATGCATTGGTTGCGGCGCATGTGTTGCTGCTTGTAAAAATTCTTCAGCAATGTTGTTTGTAGCTGCAAAGGTTTCTCATCTTGCTTTAATACCACAGGGAAAAGTGGAAGCAGACAGAAGAGTTTTAAATATGGTAGCGCAAATGGATGCCGAAGGATTTGGAGGGTGCACCAATACCAATGCCTGCGAAGCTGAATGCCCCAAAGGAATTTCGGTAAGCAACATTGCAAGAATGAATCGACAATATCTCAAAGCAAGCATTACAAACTCCAAATAAGCGGTGTCATTTTTTTTATGCTGTTTTCCAAAGTTTCTATAGTTATAAATGAATGATCTGCTACGATTCATTTATATTTTTTCAATAGACTTTAGTGCTTGTGCAAGTGCCACACCTTTTTGTAAAACAGGTTTCCATAAATCGCCTGTTTTTAATAATCGCTTCTCTGTATTTTTTATAGTAAACATTTCAGGTGTCAGCTGATGAGTTACTTCTTTCCATAATAGGGGAGTGGAAACTGTTGCATAAGCACGAGGACGCACACTATAAGGCGCGGCAATGGTTTGTCCTTTTCGGTTTTGAAGAAAGTCAACATAGATTTTATCTTTTCTCTTTGCTGTGCTGCGTTCAATACTTGTGGTGTTGGGCAACCTGCTGTGAACAATTGTTGCTAATAATTCAGCAAAAGTTTTTACATCATCATAATTATATTTTGCAGCCAATGGAATAAAAATATGCAAACCTGTTGCTCCGCTTGTTTTGCAATAGCATCTAATATTTATTTGATCGCAAATTTCTTTTATTACCAAAGCAGTATTTACCACATCAATAAAAGAAATTTCGCCCGGGTCTAAGTCAAGCATCATGTAAGTGGGTTCATCGGGTTTAAGGTAGGTGCTGTGCCACGGATTAATTTCTATGCAACCTAAGTTAGCCATGTAAATTAAAGTAGCAGCATCATTGCAAATCAAATAATCTATGTAAGCCTTATTAGATTTTGAAAAAAGCTTTACAGTTTTTACCCATGTTGGAATTTGCTTTACCTCCATATCTTTTTGATAAAAACTTTGACCTGTTATTCCGTTAGGGTGACGGTTTAACGATTGCGGCCTGTTTTTTAAATAGGGCAAAATAAATTTGCTGATGCTTTGATAATAACTAATCAAATCACCTTTGGTGTAACCTTCTCCGGGGAAATAAATTTTATTGAGGTTGGTACATTTTACTTTCTTGCCCGATAGCGTAATCACTTTTTCTTTTTCAGTTGCTGCATTTGTATTTCTCATTTCATCGGCACTTTCATTTATAACCTCTTTTACTTCTTTATCATTTCGCAAACCCATAAACACAGGGTTGCGCATGTGTTCATCCTGTGTCCATTCTAAAAATTTTATGTTACAAACCAATTCAGGTTTTATCCAATGCGGGTTTCCTTTTGTGCCCTTAAGTTTGGGAGTTGTTTCGAAGGGAGGAGAGGAAGTTTTTAATTTTTCAAAATCGGTGTGCAATTCCTTAAGCGATGCTTCAGTAAATCCTGTTCCGCAATTTCCTATGTATTTCAAATCTTTTCCGCTATACATTCCGAGTATGATTGAACCAAAATATTGTCGGCTGTTTTGTGGTGCAGTGTAGCCGCAGATGATTGCCTCCTGCATCAGGGTTGTTTTTACTTTCAACCAGGTATCAGCACGTTTACCTGCTGAATAAATGCTTTCGGGTTATTTGGCAATTACACATTCATAACCTTTTGCCGATAATTTTTCAAATAATTTTTTGCCCTCTCCAATTTGATATTCGGAATTAAAAATGTTTTTGAAGTTGTAATTTTCAAAAAATGCTTTGAGCAGTTCTTTGCGTTTCAGCAATGGAAAATCTGTGACGCTGTGTCCGTTCAGGTAAACTATATCAAACACATAGTATTTTAAAACGCCTTGTTTGGTAGTTTGATAATTTTGCAACAACTGAAAATCACTAATGCCTTTTTTATTTTCTATTACTACTTCTCCATCTAAAATTATATCTTCATTTATTGTGTTAAGTTCATTAGTTATGCTTTGAAAAGTTTTCGAAAAACTATTGCCGTTGCGTGAATACAATGCTGATTTGCCTTTTTTTATTTTTGAAATCACTCTGTAACCATCATACTTCATTTCATACAACCAGTCGGCGTTATCCATTATTTGCCTGCTTTGCCTGGCAAGCATTGGCTTGGGAATTTCAACCGGGAAGAAGTCTTTTTTTACTAAAGCCGTCTTTACCGATTTTGTTTTTGCAGCAACTGTTTTTGCAGCACTAACTTTTTTTTTCTGATTTGATTTTAGTGATTGTATATTTTCAATCTTGAAACTTTGTTGTGCATATTCATCTTTCTTTTTTATGAGCAGCCAGTTTTTTTCTTTTCCGTCATTCATGCGTACCAATGCAAAAGCACCTTTAAGATGTGTGCCGCTGAGAATAATTTTTAAATCGCCTTTGTGTAATTGTGCAAGCAAAGATTTTTCAGCATGTGCACTTTCAATCATTGGCTCATACGTACCGCTATCCCAAATTTCTACAGTGCCTGCGCCATAATTTCCTTTAGGAATTTCGCCATAAAATTTACCGTAAGGCAAAGGATGATCTTCAACCATAACAGCTAAACGCTTTTCGCCTGCAGTCATGGAAGGACCTTTGGGAACTGCCCAGCTTTTCAAAACACCTTCCATTTGCAAACGGAAATCATAATGCAAATGAGAAGCATTGTGCCGCTGAACAACAAAGGATAATTTTGATCTTTTTAAATCTTTAGTAGCATGAGGCTCCGGAGTCTTTTTAAAATTTCTTTTCTTTTTATAAAGCGATAAGCTCATTATTTAAGAAGCTTTTGATTTTGATAAGCTTGCTTTAAGTTGTTGCATAAGGTCTTCAGTTTTGCTACGCACTACAGTAAGCTTGCGCACTTTTCCTTTTTTGCCTGATGCTTTTGCTTTTATTACTTTCAGCAATGCACTTGCATATTCATCTTTAAACTTTTCGATGTTGAATGGTTGAGAGTATTGATTGATGAGCGATAGTGCCATTTTTAATTCAGCAGGTTTTACAATTGATTTTGAAGGAAGATTAAAATCTTCTGTGCTCCTTATTTCCTGTGCAAACCTTATTTTACTCAACACTAAAATATTTCCCAGCGGTTTAATTACAGTTAATGCTTCTGCTGTTCTTAAAACAAATTGTGCAATACCAACCTTACCCGATTTTGTAAGCGCTTCACGCAGGAGTGCATAAGCTTTTTCGCCTGACTTTTCAGGTTCAACATAATACGAGTTTTCAAAATAGATAGTGTCAATTTCATCCTCATCAATAAAATGATTGACTTCAATAATTTTGCTTTTTTCGGGAGCGGCTTCTTCAAAGTCAGCATCATCAAGCAAGATGTAATTACTGTTGAGCATGTATGCCTTAGCAATATTTTCCCACTTAACTTCTTTGCCTGTGTTTTCATTCACACGCTGAAAATGAATCTTAGCCATGTCGCGGCTGTCAACCATGTCCAAATCCAAATTGCTTTGCTCTGTAGCGCTAAATAGTTTTACTGGAATATTTACTAATCCGAAACTTATTGCACCTTTCCAAATTGCTTTCATGTTGTTTAATTTTTTTCAAGGATTTTTAATAAAAGTTTTTCCTCTGCCAATAAATCTTTTTGCCCGTCAGTTAGTTCAATCACCTCTAAGTCACTCAAATATTTTTCTAACTTTTTTTCTTTATACAAATCAACAATAAGCGGATGCACATAATGATTCTTGCAAACGGCTCTTGTATTTCCTAATTGCTTGGCTACGCTATCAAAAGCAGTAGCAATTTTTTGATTCATTTCTGTGGTTGTTTCAAAACTTCCGATTTCATTAAAAGCTACGAGCGCACTTACCGTTCCTGCCCATGTTCTGAAATCTTTTGCTGTAAATTCTCCTTCTGCTATTGTGCGGATATAATTGTTAACCATGCCGGAATCAATGCTGTGAATATTTTCTTCGCTATCATAAAATTCAAAAAGCTCTTTACCCGGCATGTCTTTACATTCTTTTACAATGCGGGCAAGTTTTCTGCTTTTAAG
>JAJAYG010000556.1 GCA_026786335.1 Chitinophagales bacterium
ATTTCACACCATCCTGGTACCAGCTAAGATCATAACTCACGGCATTAATTAAATTACCTGAAGCATCTTTCAAACTCAAATCATCGCCATCATTATTGAGTGAAGGGAATGAAGCGAGCGCCAATACATTTCCATTTGCTTGCAACGAAGCAGCATTTGCATCGTCACACAAAATCAAATAACTATTGGGCTGAAGTGTGAATGAAGAAAGTGTTTGCGTGGTGGAAGCATCGCTGAATTCCCATCCTGTTAAATCAACAGGAGTTGTTGAGTTGTTGTAGAGTTCAACAAACTCTGCAACGGGCAAACCAACAACCGGAGATGGGTCGGCCATAATTTCATTGATCAATACATCGCTCGGTTGCGATTGATAAAAAGTAAAATCAAGCGCAGCAAGTGTAAGTGTATTGCCTGCAATGTCATTGATGTTTGAAATGGAAATGGTATTTGTGATTGCACTCTGAAAATTATTTGCGAATGTTAGATGCACCAATGATTTATCAGTGCCATCAATCAATGCACTTGATGGAAAACCAATTCCATTGTTCACCGAATAATTCAATTCATTTTCTGAAGTTGTTGCATCAACAGGTTCGCTGTAATGAACATCTAATTGATTCGCAGAAATAATTGTGACTTGTAAAGCTTGGGGTGGAGTATTATCAACGAAAGGTGCATCAACATAAATGTTATCGAAGAAAAAAAGTGTTGATCGCGTGCTGGTGTATTTACAGAAGAAGCCAAAATAATTTGTTGCAGAAAAAGTATTGTCTGTTGCACTTCCTTCCAAAGAATAATTTGTTCCACCTGTAATATCACTGAACACACTCCAGTTTCCGCTGCCATCTCTGGTAACTTTTACCGAAACAGAATTGGTGGATGCAGCAACATGTCCGTCAATGCCATGAATCAAAAGTGTTTCAGTAGTTCCCTGTTGCAGATAAAGTTCAATCGCATCATTACTTCCGTCAGTTCCCATTCTTAAAAAATATCCATTCAGCGGCTGCTTAAAATTTTGCTGATCGCTCACGAGGTAGACTTTTAGAAAGTTGCTGCTCGAGGGGGCGAAATCCATAGTGTAAAAAAAATCCCATTCGATGTCATTGATTGCTGTGTTGGGTGTTGAGATATAAGCTGTATCAGTTACTGCCGGTGCATTCAAATGCAATTGATTGGTTGCATTGATTTCAAACTTTGCTGCATCACCATTCCATGCGGGCGCATTGGTAAAATCTCCATCGGTAAAATCATCTTGTACCTGTGCAATTACATTCGATAGAGAGCAAACAAGAAGCGTAATGAATAAAATAAATTTAGGATGCATAATCTTGGATTTGGAAATAATGAAGTTTAGGCTGCTGTTGCATCTACCCGAATTTTATACCCAAGTTTTCGCATCATTTTTTCTGAGTCCTCCCAACTCAATCCAAACTCCCTCACATCAGCGAGTCCAAGTTTACCCAATACTTCGCGCAGGGTTTTTTCTTCTCCTTCACGAAAGTCGGCTTCCATGATTGTATTCTCTGCCCAATCAATCAATCTTGTGAGAGAAATTTTATTCTGTAGGTAGCTGAGCAATTTTTTTGCTGCTTTATCTTTTGTGATTTCCATTACGTCTCATTTTTTGATGCCCGGTATCTTTAGGATACTTTAGGTGAATTTCTATTAACACATTTTTGTCGTTGTAAATTTCCTGAAAAAATTTCAAAGTGATTTCATTTTGATCAACTTCGTTTACATATCGGGCTTTCCCTAGATGTTTGCCCTTTAATTCAAACCAATAAACTCTTCCCATTTCAGCAGTTTCAATCCAATTCCCAAATGCGAGCTCATTCTTTTTTCTTTTCTTCAGGTTCATAGCATTGTTGATTGTAACTCATAGCAAGCACTGGCAAAAGTGCTATTTCATTTATGAAAAATAATTAACTTCGAAAATAACAATTCCAATTAAGCCACAGCAGTTTCAATTTTTTTCATCACCTCATCGGTCAACAATGGAATTACATCAAGTGCAGTTAAATTTTCTTTGAGCTGTTCGGTTTTCGTTGCACCAAGAATTACAGTACTCACATTCGGGTTTTTCAAACACCATGCAAGCGACATTTTTGCTAATGAAATACCGAGTTCATCTGCAATTGATTTAAGTTTTTTTACTTGTTCAAAAGCAGTTTCATTGTTGAGCCACTGTTCTTTAAGCCACTTTAAATTATCGAGATTCATTCTAGTATCATCGGGTTTGGTTTCTAAATATTTACCTGATAAAAATCCTGATGCGAGCGGCGACCATATCGTTGTGCCCATTCCATATTTTGAATAAAGTGGTGCATACTCAACTTCAAATCTTTCGCGGTGCAACAAATTGTATTGCGGCTGTTCCATGGATGGTGAAAAGAGATGATGTTTCTCAGCTACTGTGTGTGCTTCTGTAATTTGTTCAGCACTCCATTCGCTGGTACCCCAATACAAAACTTTTCCCTGCGTAATTAAATTATGCATCATCCACACAGTTTCTTCAATGGCTGTTTCGGGATCGGGGCGATGGCAGAAATAAAGATCGAGATATTCTACATTCAATCTCTTTAATGCCTGATGGCAAGCTTCGAAAACATGCTTGCGGTGCAATCCTTTTTGCAGCGGGCTTTCTTTCTTCCATCCAAAAAAAACTTTACTCGACACGCAATACGAATCGCGATCCCACTTCATCTTCTTCAAAATTTTCCCCATTACTTTTTCACTTTTGCCACGGGCATAAGCTTCGGCATTGTCGAAAAAATTAATGCCATTGTCATAGGCAATCTTCATAATTTTTTCAGCCACATCATCACCAATCTGATTACCAAATGTTACCCATGAACCAAGTGACAATGCGCTCACCGGCAATCCTGTTTTTCCTAACTTTCTGTATTCCATTTTCGAATAATATTTTCACAAAGAAAATCAAAGACCTGTAAAGGCATCAAATAAAACATTCTTGCTTAACAAATCAATTACAATATTAAGTGAATCAAAACATATTTTTGCGATCGTTAAAAATCAGGAAATGAACAGGAAAATTATTTTTATTCTAATCACATTCTTCATTGTCTCTTGCGGCAAGAAACCCGCTTTTGAAGTTGTTCGAATCGGGCAGTTAGAAGATTTGATTAAGAAGGGCGACATGAAAACCCACGCGAAATTGCAGGACTTTGATACCGTTAAGCATTTATATGCAATCGGTTCAGTAACTGATTTGAAGGGATACATTCAAATAATTGATGGCAAGTCGTATACATCGTCGGTAATAAACGGAGCAATGGCGATTGATTCAACTTATAATATTGATGCAACGTTATTATTGTACAGTGAGGTTAATGAATGGAAAGAAGTAACGATTCCAAATGACGTTACAACCATGAAACAACTTCAGCAATTTATAGGAACTCAAGCCGACAAGTATAAAATTCCGAAGAGTTGTGCTTCTCCGTTTTTGCTAAAAGGCATAGCGGCAGATGCAAAATGGAGAGTGGTGGACTGGGATAAAAATGATAAGAAGATCACTTATAAAAAAACAATTCAATCCGGAATAAGTGGTGAACTTAATAATGAAGAAATAACTGCGATTGGTTTTTACTCTAAAGAAACTTATGAAGTATTATCGCATAAAGACAATACTATTCACATGCACTTTGTAAACCACAAACACACCATTGCAGGGCACATTGATGATTTGACTTTGGATGGAAGAATGAAATTGTATCTCCCAAAAAAGATAGGGGAATAAATAAAGAGCGTGTCGTGATAAAAAAAAGAAGCGCAAGATGTTCATGCGCTTCTTTTTTTATCTGAGGTCAGAAGCGGAATCGAACCGCTCTGGGAGCTTTTGCAGAGCTCAGCCTAACCTCTCGGCCATCTGACCTTTTTAATTGCGCAGCAAATCTAATCGTAATTTTGAAATTGCAGTAAACTGCTTGCTGCCAAAATTTTTCTTACGTTCGAAGGCAGAAAAAATATTTTTTCAAACTCCATGAAATATTTCTGTGTTCTGTTGCTGATTCTTTTTTCATTTTGTGTGAAGGCGCAGAATAGGGCGAATGATTTTAAATGATGCTTCGATAAACTCAGCACGACAAAGTCGAAGATGAAAAAAAACTTGTAAGAGAAAAACGTATTACCATCACCAAGCGTGAGCATAGAATTTCGAAGAAGCTCATAATTGCGCGGTAACCGATCAAACACATTTCATGTCCTGCTTGAAAAAATAGATGCAAACTTAAATGTTAGCACCTTCGTCGCATTCCACGCAAGATTGTAAAATAAAAGCGGCAGCAACTTTTAATTGTTGCCGCCGCTTTTCATTTCAAATAAAATTTTATTCTATTGTCTGTTTCTTCATCGCCGTGTTATAAAGAATGTAACCCATCACGCCAAACATCACCACACCAAGAATGTTGTAACCATTTCCGCCAAGCATATTGGTGAGCATTTGTTCACGACTGATTTTGGTGAGCCAACTATTTATGCCATCCGATGCCTGCATAAATGCAACGATAACACCCATCAATGCGCCGCCTGCAACCAGGCCGGTAGCGAGCAAACTTCCTTTCCCTAATTCATCATCTTCTTTTTTATCACCGCGGCGATTGGTCATGTAATCAACCAAACCTTTAATGGCGCCACCAATAAAAATAGGAAGCGTGGTAGAAAGTGGCAGGTACAAACCCACTGCGAAAGAGAGAGATTTTACGCCGCACAATTCAACAACGATTGCTATAAATGCACCCACCAACACAAATTGCCAGTCGAGATTGAATGAAAGCAAACCTTTAATAAGCGTTGCCATCAGTGTCGCCTGTGGTGCATTGAATTCGGTTCCAATGCGGTGCAGATTTTTTGGATCGAGTCCGTTCTTTACTGCTTCAGCAATTTGTGGTCCAGTGGGTTGGTCAAGAAAGTGAACCGTGAAACCAATCACCAACGAAGAAACAATTACACCCACAAACAAAGAGATTTGCTGATAGCGCGGTGTAGCTCCTACAATGTAACCGGTCTTTAAATCCTGCGATGTTGCGCCGGCATTTGCGGCGGCAATGCAAATCATACTACCTACCACGAGCGCCATCGGCTCATAAACTTTTCCTGTCCAGCCGACCGCAATAAACACAAGTGCTGTTCCCATAATGGTGGCAATCGTCATCCCGGAAATAGGGTTGTTGCTCGAACCTATAAGCCCTACAATTCTGCTGCTCACGGTAACGAAGAAAAACCCGAATACGATCACCAAAACTCCCAACATCAGTTTGTAAAAAATATTTGTTCCCGGTATTTGGGGTAAAAAGGCCATTAACGCAACCAAAGCAATGCTTCCGAAAATCACGATCTTAAAATTCAGATCATGTTCGGTTCTTGATAAAGTTACTGTGCCGCGCTCCCGCATTGATTTCAAACTTCCTTTGAATGAAGAAACAATGGTTGGAATTGATTTCATCAGTGTAATAAAACCACCTGCTGCTACTGCGCCCGCACCAATTTGCCTTATGTAAGA
>JAJAYG010000557.1 GCA_026786335.1 Chitinophagales bacterium
ATATTGCACTGAACAAAACAGAAATTGCAATTAAAGAGCTTCTTAATTATTTGAGTAAATCAAAAAAGACACTCAGTGAACAGGTAATTCTTCAGTCGGGAAAATTTCAGGAACTGCAAAAGAACAGCAGAATGGGTTTATGGAGTATAGATGAAAGTAACAGGTCAAGAACACAGATCAATGCTGCTCTGCTCGAAATTATTTCTGAAATAGAATCTGTTTGATCCTGTAAAATATTTTTTTCAGGCAGGGCAACAAACAAATTACCTGGCAGCCCAAGAGCAGAGTTCGAATGGCTATTGTGGTTAAGTATTATACAAGCAACTCAAAGGTTTTTGTTGTGGCAGAGAGGTCGTTGAAGAAACAGAAGAGCGAATTGCAATGCTGATCAAGCTGTTAATTATTGGCTGGCTTGTTTCATTGATAGTTATGCTTCTGTTAATTACTGCACACCACTTCAACACGCCATCTGGTTGGCAAGTCTCAAAAAATAATTACTCAGTGTAAAACAACTATTTTTTGAACTAAAGAAAAATTCCTTTCATCAAATGTTGTAATAAAATATTTTCCCGCAGCTAAATTGCTTAAAGGGATTATTATTTTCGAAGAGATACGAATGCTTTTTTCAAAAACTACCTGACCAAATGCATTTACAATTTTGATTTCACCCTTAAAATTTTCGGGTAAGTTCATTTCAATAAGATCATTTGCAGGGTTCGGAAAACATTTAAAGGAAGTTGCATTCCAATTTTCAATCCCTGTATTTTCATCAATAGCAATGTTGTCGATGTATAAATTATTTCCATGCCCGCTGGTTGCTTCAAACCTTACCATCAATGCATCAACATCAGCATATTGTGAAAGATCAATTGATTCATTTCTCCATTGCGATTGCAATGGAACAAAAGGGACATCAGTAAAACCTGCTGTTGCCAATTCATCCTTTGCCTTATCATAAATAACCTCCCAGTTATTACCGCAGTCAGAACTTACCTGTACCTGTAACTTATCCCAGTATTCCTCACTATAATATGCATATGCAATATTGAATGATAGTTGTGGTGCGCTTGCATCTGTTAAATCAAAATTGATTGTGTACAAATCATCAACATCAGCAGTTACATCATTAATATAAAATGGCATTCTCAAACTATGGTAATAAGAACCATTCAACATTGGATTTTCAAAAACTTCCCAGGCAGGTCCATTATTTTCATTATCAATAAAATAACCTGCAGGCAATTGAAGTGATGTAAATGATTCCTGATAAGGGACAGGTATTCCATTGCCAACAATATTGAATTCAACACTTTCATTATTTGCATTGTTGAAATCCGATTCACCGTTGGCTTGCGTAACCTGAACAGTAAGCACATGATTGCCATCTGTAACCTCCATAGAAGGTAAAAAAATTGTATCAGTAAAATATGGTGCAAGATTTCCCGACCAATAAAATAACTGAGGCAGTCCCCCATCGAGAAAATATTGAATGGTTGCAGAAGTGAGTGTATTGTTCCCGTAATTTTCAATTAATACCATTGGGGTAATGATAGAAGTGCATTGAAAAACAGGTACTGAATTGATTCCGGAAATGCCGCCATCATTTTCATTCAAAAAAAATAAATTCTCATCATTCTTATGTGTTGTTATTAAAGCAAGATTGAAAAATTGCTGCGAAAAAACAGTTCGCGAAATCAAAGTGGCAATCACAATCAGCAATACTTGATGGCTTTTCATGTGAAGATTTGGTTTGTGCGATTAAAGTTATGATTATTATTTCATTTCATAAACAAATCATTTAAAGATCAAAACTTCTAAATGGGTTTTCTGCCAAGTCAAAATCATTATCTTGCGCGCTCAAAATATTGTAAAAATGAATTACGATTTAATTGTTATTGGTTCGGGGCCGGGTGGATATGTTGCAGCTATTCGTGCCTCGCAACTTGGTTTAAAAACTGCAATTATTGAAAAGGAATCTCTTGGAGGAGTTTGCTTGAACTGGGGTTGCATTCCAACAAAAGCATTGTTAAAAAGCGCACAGGTTTTTCAATACCTTAAACATGCTGAAGACTATGGAATAAAAATAAATGAGGCTACTGCAGATTTTAATTCCATTATTAAAAGAAGCCGTGGCGTTGCAGATGCAATGAGCAAGGGCGTTCAGTTTTTAATGAAGAAGAATAAGATTGAAGTGATCATGGGTTCAGCCAAGATTAAACCGGGCAAAAAAATTTCGGTGACTGATGCCGCAGGAAAAACTACAGAGCATACAGCTAACCATATCATTATTGCTACCGGTAGCCGGTCAAAAGAAATACCGTATGTAAAGCAAGATGGAAAAAAAATTATTGGCTACCGTGATGCAATGAACCTTCCTGCACAACCAAAATCAATGGTGGTAATGGGAGCCGGCGCCATCGGAGTTGAGTTTGCTTATTTCTATAATTCGCTCGGTACTAAAGTTACTATAGTAGAATTTCTTCCCAATCTTGTTCCCATTGAAGATGAAGAAGTTTCTAAAGAGTTGGAAAGAAATTTCAGAAAGCAAGGAATCACCACCATGCTTGGTTCATCAGTTGAAAAAGTAGATACAGCAGGAAGTGGTTGCAAGGTTTCGGTAAAAACTCCACAGGGTGTTCAGGTTATTGAATGTGATGTGGTACTCTCTGCAGTTGGAATTGCATCAAACCTCGAAGGAATTGGTTTAGAAGAAACAGGAATTAAAACTGAGAAAGGAAAAATTTTAGTTGATGATTTTTACAAAACCAATGTGGCTGGTTACTACGCCATTGGTGATATTGTAAAAGGTCCGGCACTCGCTCATGTTGCCTCTGCTGAAGGAATTACTTGCGTTGAAAAAATTGCAGGAAAAAATCCCGAGCCAATCGATTACAACAACATTCCCGGATGCACTTTTTGTTCACCTGAGATTGCATCTGTTGGCTACACAGAAAAAGCAGCGAAGGATGCAGGTTATAAAATTAAAGTTGGAAAGTTTCCTTTCAGTGCATCGGGTAAAGCAAAAGCAGGGGGAACACCCGAAGGCTTTATTAAAGTAATTTTTGATGAGAAGTACGGCGAATTTTTGGGTGCTCATATGATAGGTGCAAACGTTACTGAAATTATTGCAGAAGTGGTTGTTGCAAGAAAATTAGAAACAACAGGCCATGAAATTTTAAAGAGCATTCACCCGCACCCAACCATGAGCGAAGCATTGATGGAAGCCGCTGCGGCAGCTTATGGTGAAGTGATTCATCTTTGATATTATTATTGAACAGAAATTTTTTCCTATAAAATCATTTTACAACTCAAATTGATTTTTCTATCTTGCATCCATGCTTTCACATAAAGCCAAATACGGATTAAAGGCGGTATTCTATCTCGCTAAACGCTATGAAAAAGGACCAGTTCTTATTTCAGATCTTGCGCAAGCTGAATACATTCCTAAAAAGTTTCTTGAACATATTTTATTGGAACTAAAAAAACACGGCATTCTCTATAGTCGTATGGGAAAAGGTGGTGGCTATGCTCTTTCAAAATCTCCTGATAAAATATTCTTAGGCCAAATCATTCGTACACTCGACGGGCCTCTGGCACCTGTACCCTGCGTAAGCAAAACTGCTTATGTACGGTGCATTGAGTGTAAAGATGAGCGCACCTGTGAGATTCGAAAGGTGATGAAACATGTGCGTGATGCATCAGCAAAAATTCTGGATACTACAACTGTAGCAGATGCCATGCATTCAAAGATGAAGCTCTCCTCTCTCTAATTTAGTGGTATTGGAATCAACTGCTCCTGATACCAAAAAAATATTATCTACTATTCTACTAAATTTATAGACTTTGTATATATTTGTCGCGAACTAAAATAAATTACTCTATGAAAATCACGTTTACAAAAAGTTGGATTGCATTCATTTTTATTATCTACCTCAATAATTCCGCGACTGCGGGAACACAACCGGGAGAAAATTCAAAGGCTTTAACATTACCGGTTGATTCGCCAAAAAAGGAACAGGCTCCTCCTTCGCAAATGCTCACCTTTCCTGTGTCTTCCAATACAGCTAAGATGACACTTAATGGATATTCAGGTGTTCGTTACCAATATTATTTAGATGATAAAACACCAAATAGCTTTGATATAAGAAATGCACGTTTAGCACTTAAAGGTACAGTATTAAGAAACCTTGCTTATAACTTTCAATGTGACTTTGCGCCACCAACTGTTCGGCTAATGGATGCAACGGCAGCTTACACATTTAATAAGTACGCAAAGATTGCGGTGGGTCAACAAAAATATCCGCTATCTTATGAAAGTTTACGCCTTGATTATGATGTACGAAGTGTAAATCGTTCACAGGCAGTTGAAGCACTTACAAGTCGTTCCAAAGATGTCATTGCCACTGCATTTTCAACTACTGCAGTAAATAATAATGGGAGAGATATTGGAGTTTTTTTTAGCGGCGGCATTCCTAATAAGAAAAATGAAAGCACATGGGTCGACTATTACGTTGCTATTGTCAATGGAATGGGAATTAATAGAAGTGATCCTGATAGTCACAAAGATATTGCTGGTCGTATAGTAGTGCATCCAATTAAATACTTAGGCATGGGGGGCTCTTTCTACAAGGGAAAAGCAACTTATGGCATTGATCTAACAGAACCTAAAGATCGCAATCGAATTGATTTTGAAATATCTTATGAAGATGGTAACAGAATTTATGCAGTGGTTGAATACCTGCAAGGTTTAGATAGCACTACCAGGAAGGGAGGTTACTATGGAATGCTCGAAGGATATATTCTTCCTAAAAAGTTTTCTGCATTGGTTAAATATGATTTCTACGATCCCAATAAAAATAAAGATGATGATGCAACAACCATCACAAATTTTGCTCTCAATTATTACTTTGCCTCATTCACAAAAATCCAACTTCAATATGATCTCAAGCATGAAAATACTGAGACACAAAAGAAGAATGATTTAATTTCTATTCAGGCTCAGGTTTTCTTTTAAGAAGCTGAATCACAAAGGCGCATTGCAAAATGCGTCTTTGTTTTTGCTAAATGAAAATATTAATTCTATATTTTTAATTAAATCTATAGAATTAGTAGGATTTTAGAAAAAGACTTTTATTTTTGACCCGATTTATTTTATAAACCAATTTTAAAAAAAAATAGCAACCACATGAAACGCAAAACATTTTTAATACTAATCATTTTATTTCCGGTTGCCTTGCTGAACATGAATTTCAGCAGTCGGGAAAATCTAAACAAAAATTTCACCAGTCAAAAAGATATCTCGGGAAAAATTTCTCTGTCGGGTGCATATGCACTTTATCCAATGGCAGTTAAATGGGCCGAAGAATTTCAAAAGCTGCATCCAGGTGTTAAAATAGATGTACAGGGCGGCGGCGCAGGCAAAGGAATGACTGATGTTCTCTCAGGAACCGTTTCACTGGGAATGGTATCACGCGATATTTCACCAGAAGAGATTAAGAAGGGAGCTTATGGAGTTGGTGTTTGTGAAGATGCAGTAATTCCAACCATTAATACAAACAATCCTTTTCTGGCAACTATCAAACAAAAGGGAATTACAAAGCAGCAATTCTATAAAATTTTTGTGAGTGAAGAAATTACAACCTGGGGCCAACTGCTTGGTGTAAAAAGTACTAAGCCAATTAAACTCTTCACACGGTCTGATGCTTCGGGAGCCGGTGAATCATGGGCAAAATATTTAGGCTACAAACAAGAAGATTTAGTTGGTACAGGCGTATTTGGTGATCCGGGACTTGCACAAGCAGTATCAAAAGATCCTTATGCAATGGGATTCAACAATATCAATTTTGTATATGATAATAGAACACGCCAGCCGCAACCAGGGCTATTCCCCTGCCCTATGGATTGGAATGGCAATGGTGCAATCGATGCTAATGAAAATGTTTTTGGCTCGCTTGATAAAGTAGATGATGCTATTCAAAACTATTCATTTCCACATCCACCTGCGAGGTTGCTGTATCTGGTTTCAAAAGGAAAACCCAATAATGCGCTCGTACTTACTTTTTTAAATTGGATTCTAACTGATGGGCAAAAATATTGTGACGAAGCAGGCTTTGTTAAGCTCCAAGAAAATATTCGTAAGCAACAATTAGGATTGGTTTCAAAATAAAAAAAACAAAAAAAATGAAAGTGGGACGGGTGTTTAAAGACAAGGTTGCCGGCAAAACAGTATTTGTTTTGTCTTTATTTGCCAGCACCTTGTTATTTTTTATTATTATAGGATTATTTATTAAGTCGTGGCCGATTTTATCAACTCATTCATTAAGCGGGTTGCTTTTTGATTCAATCTGGAAACCGCGAAAAAATTTATTTGGCTTTCTTCCATATATAATCAGCACTGTTTACATAACTCTAATCTCAATCATAATTGCAGTTCCCCTTTGCATACTATGTTCAATTTATCTATCAGAATATGCGAGCAAGAATGTAAAAAGTTTTGTGACCTCGCTGGTTGATATTCTTGCAGGAATTCCATCTGTGATTTTTGGAATTTGGGGAATCATCATGATTGTTCCTTTTATTTCCAACACGCTTGCACCTGCATTTGGTGAAGAAGATACAACAGGTTACAGTATACTAGCCGGTGGAATTGTGCTTGCAATCATGGTATTTCCAATTGTAATTCACATCATGTTAGAAGTGTTGCGTACGGTACCCATCGAACTTCGCGAAGCTTCATTATCAGTGGGTGCAAATAAATGGGAGACCATTAAAAAAGTTGTGTTAAGAAAAGCTGCACCGGGAATTAGTGCAGCAATTGTACTTGGATTCTCCAGAGCATTTGGAGAAACATTAGCCGTGCTGATGGTTGTGGGGAACACTGCAATAATTCCTCATTCACTATTTGATTCCGGCTATCCGCTTCCTGCGCTCATTGCAAATAACTATGGCGAAATGATGTCGATCCCCTTGTATGATTCTGCTTTGATGTTTGCAGCCTTATTGCTTTTATCTGTCATTTTAATTTTTAACATCGTCGCACGAATTGTAATGATGCGTGTTGAACGGCAAATGTCTTAACCATGTTTTGGAGAAAATTTGAAGAGCGCCTTTTTAATTTATTAATTCGCATTGCAACGCTTATCATCATTGGAAGCTTGTTTGTAATAATCCTCACAATACTTATTAAAGGAATTCCGGCAATGAGCTGGGATATGATTTCAAAACCACCTTCAGGTGGATTTTATCTGGGGAAAGAAGGTGGAGTATTAAATGCAATTGTAGGTTCAATCTATTTGGGAATTGGTGCAAGTTTGTTTGCATTCCTGCTTACAGTACCTGTTGTAGTTTATATGAATGTATATGCACCAGGTACAAAATTCACACGCTTCATTCGTATTTCACTTGATATTCTTTATGGTATTCCTTCAATTGTTTATGGTGCATTCGGTTTCATCATTATGATTTATTTTGGAATGAAGGTTTCGCTTCTTGCAGGAATTGTAACTGTGGGGTTACTCGTGTTGCCAATTATGGCCCGCACAATGGATGAAGTTATCAGAACCATTCCAAAAGAACTTAGCGATGCCTCATTATCACTTGGCGCAACAAAATGGGAAACTGCAATGAAAGTAATTGTACGGCAAGCAATGCCGGGAATTCTTACGGCATTACTGCTAGGCTTTGGAAGAGCAATCGGTGATGCCGCATCTGTAATTTTTACCACCGGCTTTACCGATAATATTCCCACTTCCATTTTTCAGCCAGCAGCAACACTTCCGCTTGCAATATTTTTTCAATTGGGTTCACCAATTCAAGAAGTAGTAAACAGGGCTTATGCATCGGCCTTGATTCTTACAATTATTATTCTCATAGTTAGCATCAGTAGCAGAATGTTAACCCGAAGATTTAAAAAGAATGTAATCAGCTAAACCAAATCAATATGCAAACATTTACTCAACCATCAACAACAGACATTAATGCCGCGGAAATCTTAGCTTCAAAAAATGGCGCTGAGAAAATAATTCCACTCAACGGATTGAAATCACACATCAGTGTTCGAGACCTCAGCATTAGCTATGGCAACAACCGCATTTTGAAAAATGTCTCTATAGATATTCCTGATAAAAAGATTACAGCCATCATTGGTCCTTCGGGCTGCGGTAAAACAACATTGCTAAAAACATTTAATCGTTTGATCGAGTCTGCTGATGGAATAAATATTTCGGGGCAAGTGCTGGTTGATGGTGAAAATATTTATGATCCTAAAGTTGAAGTAACGCATATAAGAAAAAAGATGGGACTTCTGTCCCAACGCCCAATGCCTTTACCCATGTCAATCTTCGACAACATTGCATATGGTATGCGAATACATGGGATTCGAAAAAAAGCATTACTCGAAGAAAAAGTTGAGTACTATCTTAAACAAGCGAGTTTGTGGGAAGAAGTGAAAGACAGATTGCATGCACCCGCTACAAAACTTTCAATCGGTCAGCAGCAGCGCTTATGCCTTGCACGCGGGCTTGCAGTAGAACCTGAAATTATTTTGGGTGATGAACCAACATCTGCACTCGATCCGATATCAAGCAAAG
>JAJAYG010000558.1 GCA_026786335.1 Chitinophagales bacterium
GAATAATATTTTTAGTAATTGGAAAAATAATATTGACTTTACTAATGGAGGATACAGCCGTGCGCCAAAATTTCCTTTACCTGTTGGCTTCCAGTTTCTACTTCATTATAATTATCTCACCGGAGACAAAGATGCTTTAAATGCAGTAACAACAACCTTAAATAAAATGGCTGAAGGAGGCATTTACGACCAGGTAGGTGGAGGTTTCGCAAGATATTCAACAGACGCCTATTGGAAAGTTCCTCATTTTGAAAAAATGCTTTATGACAATGCACAGCTCGTGAGTTTATACGCTTCCGCTTATCAATTAACTAAAGAGCCACTCTACAAAAGTATAGTATATGAAACACTTGATTTTGTGGAAAGAGAATTAACTTCTCCGGAAGGAAATTTTTATTCTTCGCTTGATGCAGACAGTGAAGGGGAAGAAGGAAAATTTTATGTGTGGAAGAAAGATGAACTGCAAAAAATACTCGGAAATGATGCTTTGATAATGGATTATTATAATGTTACTGATAAGGGAAATTGGGAAAATGGAAATAATATTCTGTTTAAAACTATACCTGACAAAAAAATTGCGGATAAATATAAAATTACCGAATTTGAACTGAGCAAGCGGATTGCAGCAGCGAAAAAAGAACTGCTCAAAGCAAGGTCAAAAAAAGTACGACCTGCACTTGATGATAAAATACTTACAGCATGGAATGCGCTCATGCTCAAAGGATATATTGATGCTTATAGAGTATTTGATGAGCAGAGATTTCTGGATGTCGCTTTGAAAAATGCAGCATTTATTTTAAAAAATATAAAAAAACCGGATAATCGCCTTGACCGGAATTTTAAGAATGGCAAATCATCCATCAATGGATTTTTGGATGATTATGCCTTCACTATTGATGCGTTTATTGCATTGTACCAGGCAACCTGTGACGAAAGATGGTTGCAGCAAGCTCAACAACTTTCAGCTTATGCCATAGCTCATTTTTATGATAACAAAAGTGGAATGTTTTACTATACATCCGATATTGATCCCGCCCTGATCGCCCGCAAAATGGAGATTGCTGATAATGTTATTCCGGCAGCAAACTCTGCAATGGCGAAAAATTTATTTATGCTTGGGCATTACTTTTACAATGATGATTATATAGATAAATCAAAAATAATGCTTGAAAATGTAAAACAAGATGCTTTAAAGAGCGGTGCTTATTATGCCAATTGGGATATCCTGATGGCTTGGTTTACGAGCGAGCCATACGATGTTGCAATAGTCGGTAAAGATTTTATAGCAAAAAGGAAAGAGCTTGACACTTATTATTTGCCCAATGTATTCTTATCAGGAGGGAAGGACGAAGGAAAACTATCTTTGTTGGAAGGTAAATTTATACCGGAACAAACTACTATTTATGTTTGTCAGAATAAAACATGCAAACTGCCTGTAACAGAAGTTAAAAAAGCGGTTCAGCAAATTGAAAAGTGATATTTGAAAATCGAAATGTTTTTTCTGTATTCATCAGTGTGGAGATTTTTTGTCATTTGTAAACTAATTTTATACCATGAAAAAACCTTTAGTACAGCCTTTATCAACCATTGCTAATCCTGAGTTGGAGCAACTGGTTAAATTCTTTAATGAAACACTTGGCTTTTGTCCTAACAGTGTGCTCACCATGCAGCATAGGCCACATCTTGCAAAGGCTTTTGTAAATCTGAATATGGCTGTTATGCAAAATGAGGGAAGAGTAACCAGTGCATTAAAGCGCTTGATAGGTTACCTTTCGAGCTATACTGCCGGGTGCAGCTATTGCCAGGCGCATACTATCCGGGCTGCCGAACGCTACGGGGCAGAACAAGATAAACTCAATAATATATGGGAGTATAAAATACATCCGGCTTTCAGCGATGCCGAAAAAGCCGCTCTTGATTTTGCCATTGCTGCCAGTACGGTTCCAAATGCTGTTACTGATGAAGTGGCTGCTAATCTCCGCAGTCATTGGGATGATGGGGAAATTGTTGAGATATTAGGAGTCATCAGTTTGTTTGGTTACCTCAACCGGTGGAACGATTCCATGAGTACGCAACTTGAAAATATAGCGCTGCAATCAGGAAAAACCTATCTTGAAAAAAAGGACTGGAATCCCGCGAAACATCTGCATCAATAAAAAATAAAATGATTCAATCAATTTTTGATACCTATGGCACGCCAATATTAATTGGCATTTTCATTTTATTATTTATTCTTGAAAAAAAATTTGAATTGCGCAAAAGGGTTCAGCCTCGCTGGAAAAGAATCATCATTAATTTTATCGTTTCCATTCCTGCTTTTGTTTTGCTTCGGGTGCTATTTATTCCGGCTATGGTATGGATTGCTTCCAAAAACCAATCCTGGAATTTTGGATTAAATTACCTGTACGATTTGCCTGTTTGGGCTGAATCAACAATAGCTTTTTTACTGCTTGATTATTCCAATTATGTCTGGCATATTTTATTGCATAAAATTCCCATTCTCTGGCGTTTTCATTTGGTGCACCATACCGATCTCGACCTGGACATCACCACAGCCTTTCGATTTCACTTTGGCGAAATGATTGGCTCCGTTTTCTTTCGGGGGGCTGCAATAATTTTAATTGGGGCATCTCCTTTTATGGTGCTTGTATATGAAATTGTTTTTGAAGCCGCCACGCAGTTTCATCACAGCAATCTCAGGATCAAATTCAGATTGGAAAAATTTATTAATTTTATAATTGTTACTCCCCGCATGCATGGTTTGCATCACTCTGAAATAAAAAAAGAAACTGACAGTAATTATTCTACCATTTTTTCCTGGTGGGACC
>JAJAYG010000559.1 GCA_026786335.1 Chitinophagales bacterium
CCGCTGCCCGAAACGCCGGTGATGCAAATTAATTTACCGAGCGGAAATTTTACGGTAAGGTTTTTTAAGTTGTTTCCTTTGCAACCAATCAACTGAATAAATTCTCCGCTTCCTTTTCTTCTTGAAGAAGGAATTACAATTTCTTTTTTTCCTGTTAAGAAATCTAAAGTGAGTGAAGATTCATTGCTCAGTTGCTGCGGAGAAATTTCTGAAACCACTCTGCCGCCATGTTCACCTGCGCCGGGCCCCATGTCAATCACATGATCTGCTGCCAGCATAATATCTTTATCATGCTCCACCACCAAAACTGAATTGCCTACATCAACTAATTCACGCAGGGCTTTTATCAATCGCTGATTATCTCTTTGATGCAATCCAATGCTCGGCTCATCTAAAATGTATGTGATGCCGGTAAGCTGCGAACCAATTTGTGTTGCCAGCCGAATGCGCTGTGATTCGCCGCCCGATAAACTTCGCGAAGGACGATTGAGAGAGAGATAATCCAACCCCACATCGAGCAGGAAACCGATGCGCGCACGAATTTCTTTCAGCACTTCTTTACCAATCAATAATTGTTTTTCACTCAGGTGATTTTCTACATCATCAAACCATGCTTTAAGTTCAGTGATGTCCATTAAAGAAAGTTCGGCAATGTTTTTTTCATTCACGCGAAAGAAGAGCGATTCCTTTTTCAATCGTGCGCCTTTGCATTCGGGGCAGGTGATGGTCTCCATAAAATCTTCGGCGTATCGGCGAAGATTTTCACTCGATGTATCGCGGTACCAGCGGTAAATTAAATTTACGATGCCTTCGAATTGTGTGGAATAATAATTTTCATCATCATCAAAATCCATTTCAACTTCGATCTTCTCTTCTTTAGAACCGTAGAGAATTAAGTTGAGAGCTTCGGTTGGTATTTTTTTTATCGGTGTTGCTAAAGTGAATTTGTATTTGTTGGCGATGGATCGAATTTGCTGATACACAAAATTATCGCGCACTTCACCGAGTGCGAGAATGCCGCCGTCGTTAATGCTCTTTGAATCATCGGGGATGATCACTTCTTTTTTCACTTCATAAATAAATCCCAATCCTTTGCAATGAGGGCAAGCGCCATAGGGAGAGTTGAAAGAAAAAGTATTGGGCGATGGTTCTTCATAGCTGATTCCTGAAGTGGGATCCATTAATGTTTTGCTGAAGTTGAATACCTTAGGTTCATCTGCAATCATCACCAACACCAATCCTTTCCCTAATTTTAAACAGAGTTGCAAAGATTTTTTTAGGCGGTCAAAACTCTTATCAACGATTTCAATTCGATCAACTACCAATTCAATGTCGTGAACTTTGTAGCGGTCAACCTGCATTTTTTCTCTCAGCTCTTTGATCTCACCATCAATTCTCACTTTCAAATATCCTTGCTTGCGCACTTGCTCAAACAGTTCGCGGTAATGTCCTTTGCGGCCGCGCACCAATGGAGCAAGGAGTATAATTTTTTCATCGGCAAAATTTTCTTTCAGGTGATGAAGAATCTGATCTTCGGTGTAGCGCACCATTTTTTCGCCGCTCTCATAAGAGTAGGCATCAGATGCGCGCGCAAAAAGCAGGCGCATGAAATCATAAATTTCCGTAACGGTTCCCACTGTTGAGCGCGGATTTTTATTCACGGTCTTTTGCTCAATGGAAATTACCGGGCTCAAGCCGGTGATGTTATCTACATCGGGGCGTTCAAAATCACCTACGAACTGGCGTGCATAAGCACTCATGCTTTCCATGTAGCGGCGTTGCCCTTCTGCATAAATGGTATCAAAGGCGAGTGAAGATTTTCCGCTCCCACTGATGCCGGTGATCACCACCAATTTATTTCGCGGAATTTTTACATCAATGTTTTTGAGATTGTGAACCCGCGCACCGCTTACTTCCAGAAATTCTTCTTCATGCTCAAGCATGTTTGCTGAACGATCGGGTATTGCCTGAGAAGTTTTTGGAACAGAAGGATTCTTAGCCATGAATAAACGGGGCGCAAATTTACGGCAAGTTGAAGGAGTAATTGATGAAGGGACTGAAATTAAATTTAGCAAGGAAGCGAAAGCCCTTAAAGGTGCAGCGCTGCTATAAATCTAAAGAAGTTAGCTCAAGAGAAAAAAAATTATTTCTTCAAAAACTTTTTTACCATTATTCCACTCTCTCCTCCGCCCAGTCTCCTCCCGCAAGCCCGTGCGCAAGCGAGGGACTGGGTGGCTGCCATCGAAATAGTTACTTCCAATGATTTCAACTTGGTTCCGCTCAGTCCCCTTCGGGAGACTGGGCTGCGGCAAAATGATTTCAACTTGGTTTCGCTCAGTCCCCTTCGGAAGACTGGGCTGCGGCAAAAATGGTTTTTCTCCTTTCAATTTTTTAAAAATTGCAATGGTGTGTTTCCATTTAATATTTCTATTTTTCGGCAAAATCAAATTCAATTATGCTACGCTACTTTTTAATTTTAAGTTTTTGCATAGTTAGTTTTTCCTGTAAGCAAAATTCAAAACCCGAAACAGTGACTGCAACAACTCCACTTATTAAAAGAGATGATATTGTATTGTATGAAATTTTTGTGCGAAACTTTAGTGCTGAAGGAACACTGAACGCCATTGTTCCACAACTCGATCGCTTAAAAAATCTGGGAGTAAATGTGTTGTGGCTGATGCCAATACAACCAACAGGAAAAATAAATCACAAGGGAACTTACGGTTCTCCTTATTCCATTTCAAATTTTACAGAGATCAATACTGAATTCGGAACCAAAGAAGATTTTAAAAATCTGGTTGACTCCATTCATGCAAAAGGAATGTTTGTGATTTTGGATGAAGTTGCCAATCACACTGCATGGGATAATCCATGGATCACCAAACATCCTGAATGGTACACAAAAGACAGCAGCGGAAAAATAATATGGCCGGCAGGTACCGATTGGAATGATGTGGCCGATTTAAATTACGACAACAAAGAACTATGGCAGGCAAAAATCAATACACTCAAATACTGGATTCAAAATTTTAACATCGATGGTTACCGCTGCGATATGGCGGGCATGGTGCCCGATGATTTTTGGAAAGAAGCTATTGACACCATAAGAAAAATTCGCCCGCTAATTTTAATTGCAGAAAGTGACAAACCCGAGATGTATGAGAATGGTTTTGATATTACTTATGGCTGGAAAATGTATCATCAATTGAAACATGTTTGGCAAGGTGATTCATCTTCGGTTGCTGTTGATCACGTTCTAAAATATGAAGCCGATAATTATTCCAATAATTACAAGGCACTGCGCTTCATTACCAATCACGATGAAAACAGTTGGGATGATGTGCCGCAAAATAAATTCACCAACATCGAAGGAAGCAAAGCTGCTTTTGTAACCATACTCACGCTGCCGGGTGTTGCGCTTGTTTATCAAGGGCAGGAAATTGGTTACCCAACTAAAATAAATTTGTTTGAGAAATATAATATTGACTGGAATGCTAATCCCGAATTGCAACAATGGTACAGCAACATTTTAAAGTTTTACAATGGAAATGAAATTTTAAAGAAAGGAGCGCTTGCTGAATTTTCTGTTGAAAATGAAAAGGCACTCATCTATCAAAGAAAAATTTTAGGTAAAGATCCGCTATGGGTTATTATAAATACAAGGAATGAAGAAATCACAATTACGCTTCCTCCTTCACTACAAAATAAAAAATTGCTTGATATTTTTTCAAATGTAGGAATGGAAACAACAGAAGTAATGAAATTGCAGCCGCATGAATATCACATTGTAGAAGCACATTAAATTTTTCGGCAAAAAAAAATATTGATGATGATAGAAAAACCACGATTAAGTTATTGGCAAATCTGGAACATGAGTTTCGGTTTTTTGGGAATTCAGTTTGGCTTCGGATTACAGAATGCAAACGTTAGCCGCATCTTCGAAACTCTCGGAGCCAAAGTAGATGACATTCCTATCCTCTGGATTTTTGCTCCCATTGCAGGATTGCTTGTGCAGCCCATAATCGGTTACATGAGTGATCACACATGGGGAAGATTAGGAAGGAGAAGATTGTACTTTCTCATAGGCGCCATCCTCTCTTCATTTGCCCTCTTTATTTTCCCGTTTGCTTCAGTATTGTGGATGGCTGCAATTTGTTTGCTCGTGCTCGACATGTCAATCAATGTTTCAATGGAGCCGTTTCGTGCACTTGTTGGTGACATGCTTCCATCATCACAGCGCACAAAAGGTTTCGCAA
>JAJAYG010000560.1 GCA_026786335.1 Chitinophagales bacterium
ACCGCTTAGCACAATCATGATATGTGCATTTTCCTGATCCCGATCAATGGAAATAATTCCTGATCCTGTTGCAGTCGCGTTTGTAGATGGCACTTCCTGTCCACCATCCATTGTGAATGTATAACCTTCGCGTGCATACCTGTATACCTGTCCGCGAATTTCTCCATTAGGGTTAGTGGCGGTATGAAGATTAACATAAATTCCTCCGGTCAAAAAAGAATTTATTAGGTCACTCGTAAGAGCTGAACCGGAAATCATTCCGTCTACTTGGTTGCCAGAGATTCCGGCAGATAAATCAACTACCACTCCTCCGCTCACACCTTTCTTTCCTGAATGAAAGTGAGCGCCGGTAATTGCGCCGCTTAATCCATCGGCAACCACGTGATACCACATTGTATCCATCGCAGTATTCAATTTTGCAACGGCCACTCCTAATGCAGAGGTAACCACAGCAGGAACTTCCTGTATTCCGTCAATAGTTGCATCAAAGGCAAGTTTTGTATCGGTGATTACTTGTCCTCTTATTTCTCCATTTGGATTGGCAGTTGTATGAATGTTGATGTAGATATTTCCTGCAAGTAAATCACTGAGATATAAAGCAGGATCGACTTCACCAACAATTACATTTCCTGTTACCATTGAAGTTAAGTCTTCAACAACACCACCGCTTACACCCGGAGCACCCACATGAAAATGAGCACCGGTAATTGCGCCGCTTAATCCCTGAACAACCACATTAATCGTAATTGCCTTTTGATTTTTGTAAAGATTAAATGAACCCAATCCATACGCCGAAGTAACAACAGCAGGTACTTCCTGCGATCCGTCGAGCATGGCTGTATACTGATAATCTGTTTCGAGATAAATCTGTCCGCGAATTTCTCCGTCGGGATTTGCAGCAGTGTGAACGTTAAGATAATTACCTCCGCTGAGCATTGAAGAGATAAGATCAGAGGTCAATGCACTTCCGGTGATAGAAGCATTAATATCATTTCCTGATACAAATGAAGTGAGGTCAACTACAACACCACCGCTTGTACCAGCAGCACCTGAATGAATGTGTGCACCTGTAATTGCGCCGCTTAATCCATTTACACTTGCATGAATACATAAAGTATCACGTGTGGAATTTAAAACAAAGCTTGAAACGCCTAATGCGTTGGTTACTACAGATGGAGTTTCCTGAGCGCCATCGAGTTTAGCCGATAAAGTAAGATTGCCGCTGAGATGATCTGCTTTTGCAATTTGAAAGGAGGCAAGCAAAATCAAAGAATAAGTAAATAGTTTTTTCATAAGATTAGTTTTTAATAAGTGATAAAAAATTTGTTAAGCCAAGTTACGAATGAATTGATCATGTGGATTTTTGTCATTGCAATTAACATTTATCTGTAATATGAAATTAATCTGATGCTGTATGCATTGCTCTCTATGATAGTTTGAAAAAAAATGATTCCTCTTTACATTTTAATAATTCTTCAAAATATTTTCAATTGATATTGCAAATTCTCAATGCATCCTTTTACAAACAAATGACTGCAAAAACTTGACATTGGCCATTGGCAGAGCGTATTTTTATATCGCTAAAACGTTCTGCCATGAAAATCAATTTACAGTTAGCTGAACTTCGCATAGATAATCCCTGCCATGAGGATTGGGATAAAATGAATACTGTTGAACGCGGAAAATTTTGTAACTCCTGCAAAAAAATCGTTCACGACTTTACACAAAAAAGCAAGGAAGAGATTATTGAGTTTTTTCGATTGCGAAAATTTGAAAGCGCATGTGTGAGAGTGAAAGATGAGGTATTGAATAAACCTTCTGTTGTTCTTCCATTCACAAATGATTCAAGACTGCGCAAGCAACGTGCAAGATTTGCTTATGCGTTGTATTTAATTTTTGGGTCGCTGCTTTTTTCTTGTAATACTTATAATCAAAAGATTGTTGAGCCGCAAACAGAAATTGAATTGAATAAAATTCAGCTTGCAGAAATTAATGTTCCTGAGGAGAAAAATGCATTTCAGGAATTTGAATTCATTTCTCCGTCAATTACCACAGGTGATGTGCGAACAGTTTTAAAAGAAAACTTTAACTCAACTACTGATACAATCGAGTTACCTGATATTATTATTAACTCATTATCGGCTTCGCATTGCACATCTGTTACAACGGGTTCAATTATTTGTGTTTCGTATATTGATGAAGCAATAAATTTAGATTCCTTGAAGCTAAATGATGGCGCTGGCGCATCAACCGAAAGAATTAACAGCGTACCTGAAGAACCTTCACTCAAAGTATTTCCCAATCCTTCACAAGGTGAATTTCAAATTCAATACAAAACGATTTTGGAAGGATCGATGCAAATTGATGTGATCAATATCTATGGGCAACTCATCCAACAAATTATTGCTGTTCCCAACCAATCAACAGGAGAATTTAGGGAGAGCGTAAACCTGAATGATGTTGCCGCGAAAATATATTTGGTAAGAATGCAAACAGGTGAAAAAGCAATGGTGCAGCAAGTGATTATTCAGCCTTGAGGATTTTGTTATGAAGAATTAATATGCGTCTTCATTTTGTATTTACTTTCGCTGGAGTAAAAGTTATTCATGCAAGTCGTTATCAATTTTTTCACTGATCTTCCTTCTTATCATCGCACAATTATTCTTGCTTCAGGCTTTATGCTGATGTGGATGATTGAAAGTATAATTCCGCTTTTCAAGTCTTTTTCAGGGAAAGCCCGTCATACTTTTATCAATCTGTTTTTCACTTTCACTACGCTTGTTGTAAATTTTATTTTAGGTGTTTTGTTAGTAAAAGCTGCTGACTTTACTACAGAGAATCATTTTGGTTTGCTCTATCTTTTTTCTTTACCGCTACTGCTGCATGCAATACTTGGTTTTATGTTCCTCGATTTAATAGGTTCGTATTCCATTCATTGGTTAGAGCATAAAGTAAAATGGATGTGGAAGTTTCATGTAATCCATCATACCGATCAGCACATCAATACTTCCACTGCATTGCGGCATCATCCCGGTGAAAGTATTTTTCGGGCATTGTTTACTGTTGCTGCTATACTTATTGTAGGTGCACCTGTGTGGCTGGTATTTTTGTATCAAACATGTTCTGCTTTCTTTTCACAATTCAATCATGCAAATATTCATTTACCAAAGTGGTTTGATAAAATGATTGAGTTAATTTTTGTTTCGCCCGATATGCACAAAGTTCATCATCACCAATACATGCCGCTTACTGATACTAACTATGGAAATATCTTTTCATTCTGGGATCGCATTTTCGGCACTTATGTGCATGTAAAAGATGCGAAGGAAGTGGAGTACGGACTTGATATTTATCCATTGCCAAAAGACAACAATGATCTTGCAAAGTTGTTGCGAATTCCATTTGAGCCCTACATTCCTCCTGCAGGATCTAAGTTTAGTAAGAAGGAAAAGGAAATTGTGGTTGAGGATATGGTGTAAATCATTTTGCGTTCATTAACAATATCTATTGAATCACGGATTTATTTTTAAGGTTTAAATAATTCAAATCAAAAAAATTTATGAAACACTTTTATCAAACTTTACTTTTAATTTCTGCATCAACAGTACTACTTCTTCCATCTCAAAGTTGCAATGAAGATGTAGAAGCAACTTCAACTGCCAACAAAGTTGAAGTAGAAAACAAATCAGGCGCAACACCATTTGTTTTAAGTGATGATTTTAGAACTTACTGGTACAGTGGAAAAGCTGAAGTTTCTTCTTACCATTTACAGCAGGCGCGCTATGGAGAAATACATGATGGTAATGCTGTGCTAATTTTTGTGACAGAAGATTTTTCGAGATCAAAACAAGTAAAACTTGATCACCCCGAAAATGCAGGTGCCGATAAACTTCCTGTGATGAAAATGAATATGGAAAAGAAATTCAACACGGGAATTTATTCATACTCAATGATGCTTTCAGTTTTTAAACCCATTGATATAAATAATGAACTACATGCAATAAAGGAAACTGCCACTGTACAGGAATGGTGTGGCAACGCTTACACTCAACTCAATCTTCGGGATAAGAAAAATGAAGTGACAGTGAATTCTTATTTTGAGAATGAAGGCGACCAGCAATTTTCATTCAACACTTCATGGCTTGAGGATGAACTCTGGAATCTCATCCGCATTGCTCCCGATCATTTGCCAACCGGTGATCAAACAATTTTACCTGGTTTCTTTTTCACTCGTCTTTCACATGTGCCACTCGAATTGCAGAAAGCAAATCTTTCACTTATAGAGGAGAATGGGACAATGAAATACACGATGGAGGTTGCTGCTGAACAGCATACTCTCATCATTCATTTCCAGAAAGAATTTCCATATCGCATACTTGCATGGGAAGAAACATTTCCGGGATTTGATGGAAAACTTTTAACCACCACAGCAGTGCTTAACAAAACCATCATCTCTGATTATTGGGTGCACCATAAATATGATGATCGCTCATTAAGAGAACTGCTGGGATTGCCGAAGGATTCGCAGTAGAAAAAAATGATCCCCGAAAATCGAAAGTTTGATTTTCGATTTTCGGGGATGCTTCAATCAACTTCAGCAAATTAGCGGCAAATATTTTTTGAGAAATATTTCTAATCCCACTACTCTTATCTCTTTTGATAATTGATAATCTGCTGAGTCGGGAATCAGAACAAAGTTGTTCTTACTCTTCAGGTCTTTAATGCTTTCATAAAATCCTTTGCTCAATGATGGACTTGCAGAATATTTTACTTCAACACAGGCCACTGCTTTTAATCCTTTCACCAATATGAGATCACATTCACTGCCATCATGTGTGCGGTAATAATATGAACGCAACGCAGCGGGCTTAAGGCGATGAATTTGCTCCACCACAAAACCCTCCCATGAATTTCCGATGGCAGGATGCGAACGCAGTGCATGCATCGAATGTATATCAAGTAATGCATGAAGCAATCCGCTGTCACGCAAATAAAGCTTGGGCGCTTTCACCAATCGCTTTTTTGTGTTGAAAGAAAATGGTGCAAGCCGGTGAATAATAAAAGCGCCTTCGAGATAATCAAGATAGCGAACAACAGTTGGCGCTGTAATATCTAACCCGCGTGCAAAAGTTTGTGCATTAAGAATGTTGCCATGATAGTGCGCAATCATTTGCCAAAGACGATACATCACTTGCGGCGAAAAACTCACACCGAACAATTGATTCAAATCACGTTCAACATAAGTTTGTATAAAATGCCGCATCCAGTCAAAACATTTTTGATCGCTGCCTGCAAGAAAAGCATGAGGAAATCCACCGCGCAGCCACAGTCGTTTTTGTGTGTTGTCTTTTGCAGGCAACTCTGTAAGATTGAAAGGTGTTACTTCGGTGAAAGCAATTCTTCCTGCTAAACTTTCAGAAACATCTTTGATCATTTCGGGCGAAGCAGAACCGAGCAACAGGAAGCGACCGGGCTTTCGTTTTTTATCAATGAGAAAACGAAGCAGCGGAAACAGTTGCGGCATGCGTTGTACTTCATCAAGAATCACACAGCGGTCGCTGTATTCATCGAGAAACAATTGCGGATCTGAAAGTTTTTTTACATCGGCCGGATTTTCCAGATCGAGGTATTGAGCATCTCTCTTTAGTGTGCGGCTGTATTGGCGCGCAAGTGTTGTTTTACCAACTTGCCTCGGACCTACCACTGCTACAGCAGGGAATTGCTTCATGAGTTTACTGAAGTCGTCGTAAATGAAACGGTGAATCATGCATCAAAGCTACAAAATGATCCCCGAAAATCGAAAATTGAATTTTCGATTTTCGGGGATGGAAAAATTAGATTCCCTCCTCTGATTAAACAAAATTAAATCGCACTTCATTGCTGAACCACAAAAAGCTGTGAGGAGATTTCATCTTGGCCATTCAGTAGTTCAGCTATGTAAATCCCCTTTTGGAATTGAGTGAAGTCAATAGGAGTTACACAATTCGCCGGACAGGATGAGTACACGATTCTGCCAAACAGGTCTTTGATACGGAGGCATTGACTTACTTTCTTATTACAATTTATTATTTCAATCTTGCACTCGCCGTTGGAAGGATTTGGAAATACTTCCAAAGAATTCTTTGATGAACTCAGATTTGGTTCATTTTGAACTCCGATAATTTCATCCGTTTCAGTTCTGAAAATATAAATCAGGTAATCAAGAGTGAAATTATCCTGTACCGTTGCAATTCCCAAGTAACTGTTATCGTGGCACCATATTAAATTTTTCATTTCAATGGAGTAGTATCCAGTTCCCACTTGGTGCGACCATCAATAATTCCCACCACTGTCATATCGTTCTAAGTCAATTTTATTTCTGCTGACTATTACACCACTATCTGGTGCGGAGGCGAGGAGGATATTTGCGTCATAGTCCAGTTTGACTTCCCACAAGAGATTACCTAATGAATCGTATCTCGCAACGTAGCTCGTGTCAATATAATAATTCGAGGAGACAAAGCAATTACCACCTTCATTAATATCTATTGATGTAATGAATCTCAGCCAGAGGTTCCTCAGCCAAATTGAATCTCCATTGTTGTTCATTACACCCAAGTTAGCTTGTGGTGCGCACGAATTTCCCTTCAGGTTTACGCCATAAAAGAATTGATCGCTACCCTTGCATTTTACTTGTTCAGGATAGGACGAAACATTATACCATTAGCTGTTATAGATTGGTCTGAAAAGCACATGCATAAAAATCAAATGAACAAAGTTGTTTGATCGCAGGGATCGTGATCTTGTTATTAATGATGGTGGTGAGA
>JAJAYG010000561.1 GCA_026786335.1 Chitinophagales bacterium
GAAATGATCAATGCCAATCGGGCGATGATTATTCAAGATGATGGAAAGATATTAGTAGGCGGTCAAGATGCACAACTAAATGCAATGATAGAAAGATTGAATATAGATGGAAGCATTGACACTGGTTTTAATAGCGGACAAAGTCGTGATGGAAAAAAACTTCATTTATCGGTCGGTGTCCTCACCGACCGAAAGCAAATTAACTTAAAATGGCTGGTGAGGTCACGAGCCATTAAAGAAAGCTGGTGGTGGCGAGGTAACATGTAACACACATTTAATGTTATGCTGAGTTTATCGAAGCACTTAAAATGATGCTTCGATAAACTCAGCATGACAAAGTCGTGATGGAAAAAAACTTATGATAGTAAAACAAATTAAAATCACTGCTTTAAATACACCTAAACAATCTTCCCATCCCGCATCACCAACTTCCTGTCAGCCATTTCAGCGAGTTCTTCATTGTGTGTTACAATCACAAATGTTTGATTGAATTTTTTCCGAAGTTCAAAAAATAATTGATGTAAAGATTTTGCAGAGTCGGTATCAAGGTTGCCCGAAGGTTCATCGGCCAAAACAATTTTGGGATCATTAATGAGCGCACGTGCAACTGCAACTCTTTGTTGTTCACCGCCCGAAAGTTCAGAAGGTTTGTGATTCAATCTTTCTTTCAATCCAAGATAGGTGAGCAGTTCAGTTGCTTTTATTTTTACTTCAGAAGTATTTTTCTTTGCAATGAAAGAAGGGATGCAAACATTTTCTATTGCTGTAAACTCTGGAAGCAAATGATGAAACTGAAAAACAAAACCGATGTTTTGATTTCTGAAAATTCCAAGTTGCTTATCTTTTAGTTGCGAAATATTTTTCCCTTCAAACAAAACATTCCCTTTTGAAGAGCGGTCAAGCGTTCCTAAAATATGAAGCAATGTACTCTTGCCTGCACCCGATGGCCCCACGATAGAAATAATTTCTCCTTGCGAAATTTTAAGTGAAACACCTTTAAGTATTTCGAGTGTACCGTAGTTTTTATAAATGTCAATTGCTTCAATCATCGAATGCAAAGAAAGGTATTTGAAAATTGTGTTTTGCTATGCTGCAACTTTTTAAACATTCGGGTTTATTTGAATTTTGAATTTTGAATCTTGAAATTTGAATTTTCTTTTTCAATTGTTTTCTTCCCTCATTCCCTTTACTTTTGACGCCTTCATTATAAATCAACTATGAATCTCCACGAATACCAGGGAAAAGAATTGCTTAAGCGATACCATGTAGCAGTGCAGGAAGGAATTGCAGTAGATACTGTTGATGCCGCCATTGAAGCTTCAAAGCAATTAAAGAATGAACGCGGCACACAAATTTGGGTGGTAAAGGCGCAGATACATGCAGGCGGAAGAGGAAAAGGCGGCGGCGTAAAAATTGCAACCTCTTTAGATAAACTAAAAGAGAAGGCAGAGCAGATTTTAGGAATGAATCTGATTACTCCTCAAACAGGAGCGAAGGGAAAAAGAGTGAATAAGATTTTGATTGCGGAAGATGTTTATTACGGCGAAGAAAAAGACCGACATGAATATTACGTAAGTGTGTTGCTTGATCGTGAAAAGAAAAGAAATGTAATTATTTATTCAGTTGAAGGCGGAATGGATATTGAAGAAGTAGCTTCAAAAACACCAGAGAAAATTTTAAAAGAATGGATTGATCCCAAAAATGGCTTGCAAGCATTTCAGGCTCGCAAGATTGCTTTCAACCTGGGTTTGAGCGGTGATGCCTATAAAAACATGGTGAGTTTTATTACTAACATTTATCGCGCTTATGTAGAACTCGATGCTGCAATGATTGAAGTTAACCCTGCTTTAAAAACTGCTGACAATAAAATTATTGCTGTTGATTCTAAAATGCGCTTAGATGATAATGCACTCTACCGCCACAAAGAATACGGCGACCTGCGTGACATTACTGAGGAAGATTCAACTGAAGTTGAAGCGAGCCATTACAATCTGAATTTCATAAAGCTTGATGGAAATGTTGGCTGCATGGTAAATGGTGCAGGGCTTGCAATGGCAACAATGGATATGATAAAATTAGCAGGCGGTTCACCTGCAAACTTTTTAGATGTGGGCGGAACAGCCAATGCGCAAACAACCGAAGCAGGATTTAGAATTATTTTAAGCGACCCCAATGTGAAAGCAATACTGATTAATATTTTTGGCGGCATTGTTAGGTGCGATCGTGTTGCGCAAGGTGTAGTTGATGCTTACAAGAATATAGGAACAATCAATATTCCTATTATTGTTCGTCTGCAAGGAACTAATGCAGAGGTTGCAAAAGAAATTATTGATCAATCAGGATTAAAAGTATTTTCTGCAATTGAGTTAAAAGAAGCAGCTGAATTAGTAAACAAAGTTTTAGCTGCATAAAAATATTAAGTGGTGAAATGAAATTCGAAATCAGTAATCAGAAATCCGAAATCAAGAATCCGCAATCACAAATCCGAAATCCAAAATCATAAGGTGCTACTAAAACTTCATCCCGAACATTTAAGCGAACAAAAAATTAATACCATTGTAGAATGCCTTCGCAAAGGCGGCGTAATCGTTTTCCCAACTGATACGGTTTATGCTTTTGGTTGCGATCTGTTTCAACCCAAAGCAATTGAAAACTTAATTAAGATCAGCGGAAAAAAGCGCCCCGATTTTTCTTTTATCTGTGATGATATCAGCCAGGCAATGCATTACACGGCTTCGCTTGATCAGCCGGTTTTTAAAGAGATGAAAAGATTATTTCCGGGCCCTTATACAATTATTGTAAAAGCATCGGCGCAGGTAACAAGAATTTTCGGTACCAATAAAAAAACGGTTGGTATTAGAATTCCTGACAATAATATTGCAAGAGCCATTGCAAAAGCTTTGGGAAATCCATTGATATCAACTTCATTGCACGATGAAAACATGATACTCGATTACATGACTGATCCCCGCGAAATGGAAGCCGATTTTCACAATGCAGTTGAGTTAATAGTAGATGGTGGAATGGGTGGCAATCTTCCTTCAACAGTTATTGACTACACAGAAAAGGAGCCCGTACTTATTAGGCAAGGTGCAGGTGAATGGGGATAAAAAGGGGAAGTGTGAAAAGTGAAAATTAAAGGGAGTCCTTCGATAAACTCAGGATAGCATGAAATGTAAATCCCGAACAATAGAAACAACAGAAACAATAGAAACCCCAATCTCAAAATTTATTAATGAAAAAAATATTCCCCATTTTATTGCTGTTAAATTTCACTTCAATTCTTGCATTTTCACAGGGCGGAATTATTCGTGGTGTTGTGTATGATAAAGAAGATGGTGAGCCTGTAATTTTTACCAACGTTATTTTAATTGGAACAACCCTTGGCGCTCAAACCGATGAGCAGGGCGTTTACAATATTCCAAATATTCCTGAAGGAAACTATAAGATTTTTTGTACGCAGCTTGGTTACGATTCTTCATACATCGAAGTTTCTTTAAAGAACAATCAGATCATCAATCAAAAAATATTTCTTACCCAAACAGGAATTGAATTAGAAAATATTAATGTTTCTGCTGAGCGGGATGCAAAAAAAACCGAGACTGCTGTTTCAATGACCAAGATTACCACAAAAGATATTGAACGCATTCCGGCAGTTGGCGGCTCTGCCGATCTTGCTCAATATCTTCAAGTGTTACCGGGAGTTGTTTTTACCGGCGATCAGGGTGGTGAATTATACATCAGAGGCGGGTCGCCCATTCAAAATAAAGTTTTGTTGGATGGAATGACAATTTATAATCCTTTCCACTCAATAGGATTGTTTTCAATTTTCGAAACAGATATTATTCGCAGCGTAAATGTTTACACAGGTGGATTCAGTGGTGAGTACGGCGATAGATTAAGTGCAGTGCTTGATGTTACCACCCGAGATGGAAACAAGAAAAAACTTTCGGGTAAAGTTGCAGTGAGTCCTTTCCTTTCAAAATTAATTTTAGAAGGCCCTATAAAAAAACAAGATGCAAATGGTTCGAGCATCTCTTACATCTTTGCCACCAAACTTTCTTACCTCGATCAAACTTCACCTACTCTTTATCATTACATCGACACTTTAGGATTGCCATATAATTTCCAGGATTTCTATGGCAAAGTTTCATTTAACAGTGCAAGCGGAAGCAAGGTTAGTTTTTTTGGTTTCAACTATAACGATCATGTGAACTATCAGCAAGTTTCTAATTTCGATTGGAATCAATATGGCTTTGGTGCTAATTTTAATCTTGTGCCTTCGGGTTCAAAAGTTTTAATCGGGGGCAACCTCTCTTATTCAAACTACAGTATTGTTTTAACAGAAGCAGATGGTAAACCACGTGAGAGCAGTATTGGAGGATTCGATCTAAGCACAGATTTTACCTATTTCATTCCACACGGAAATGTTAAATATGGTTTCGACATCGGAGGATTCAGAACGCATCTCAAGTTCTTTAATTCACTCGGTCTTATTATACAGGAAGACGACAACACAACGGAGTTTAGTGGCTATATTGTTCTCAAGTACATTTTGAATGAGAAGCTGATTCTTGAACCAAGCTTGCGCTTACAGTATTATGCCTCGTTACCGGTTTTTTCTCCCGAGCCAAGAATATCACTCAAATATAATTTGAGTGATCACATACGATTAAAAGGAGCAACCGGTTTATACTCACAAAATTTTATCAGCACAAAATCAGATCAGGATGTGGTCAATCTTTTTACTGGGTACTTAACAGCACCCGATGGTACACTTAATAATATAAATGGAGAACCTACTGCAAGTAATTTGCAAACAGCAATTCAGGC
>JAJAYG010000562.1 GCA_026786335.1 Chitinophagales bacterium
ATATTCTACAGATTGCTCAATGCTTGAAGGATCTTTTAAATCAAAACTGTTTTCATCGGGCGTGGTAAGAAAATCTGTTACGCGATCATATATGGGGTAATGAAGATCAACAGCATTTTCATCTGGTGGTGTATCAACACTTAAAGTAAATTGATTGGGTGATGAAACACTTTCTTCCTTTACTGGCTCAATATTTTTTGTTACGGTAACTGGCACAGTGAACCAATTCAATTTACCATTCATTCCAACAGCAGAAATGATGGTGAACGAAATAAAAGCTGTTACAACAACAGCGGCGATATTTATTTTAAATTTCAAAAAGGTGAAATGTCAAATGTGAAAAGTGAAATATTCATTCTTAATTTATCAATACAAATTTCTAATTCAAAAAGAATTCGGTCAATCGCGAAAATTAGTTTCCCAAATCCAAAACTCAAAACTTTTATCCGCCGAAGTTTTTACGAAGGCGGACAAAACTGAAACCCCTATATTAAGAGCAGCCTACTTACATAACTTTAAGTGATTGCTTGATCAATTCTTCAGAGGTCCAATCATTTTTTGAACCTATAATTCGTTGCACTGCCTGCTCTGCCTGCAACCTGGTAAACCCAAGCATAACAAGAGCACTTAACGCCTCCTCTTTTACATTATTACCCGAACCAAGAGAAATTCTTGAAGCATTCATTCCTTTCCCTATTTTATCCTTCAGTTCCAAAATAATTCGTCTTGCTGTTTTGGGTCCAATGCCTTTTATACTTTCAAGCAGCTTTACATTCTCATTTAAAATTGCACGCTGTATTTCTTCGGCAGTCATACTCGACAAAATCATTCTCACCGTTGAGGCTCCCACTCCCGAAATATCGAGCAGTTGTAAAAAAATAGTGCGCTCTGCTTCTTCATAAAAACCAAAAAGCGAAACACTTAAAGGGCCTTGTATGCTTCCGCCAAAATGTAAATGCGTGAGCAACTTGCATTGCGACATGTGCTGGATTTTAGAAAATGTATTCAAAGAAATATTCACCTGGTATCCCATGCCACCCGATTCGATGATCACGTGTGTTGGCGATTTGTAAGTGATAGTTCCTTGTATGTATGCTAACATAGATGTGAGTGGGAAGTAATTAGTACTTAGTCCTTAGTATTTAGTCCTAAGTACTTAGTCCTAAGTCTTTTGTTGTTGAAATTTTAAATTTGTTAGTTCTCTCATTCAATTTACTTATGGTGATTTTCTATTTCGTTATTTTCATTTTTCTTTTTTCTATTTTCTTTTTTTACTAGAGACTAAGGACTTCCGACTCTCTACTTAGTTTGCGCATCCACCACCGCCAGCGTTACCATATTAATAATCTCCCTTACCGAACTGCCGAGTTGCAAAATATGAACTGGCTTTTTTAAACCTAACAATACAGGCCCGATTGCTTCTGTGCCGCCCAATGATTGCATGAGTTTGTATGCAATGTTTGCAGCAGAAAGATTCGGGAAAATTAAAGTGTTTGCTCCTCCATCAATCAATTCACTAAAAGGATAATTATCTTTTAATAATTCAGAATCAAATGCAAAGTTTGCCTGCATTTCACCGTCAACAATCATCCCCGGATATTTTTCTTTCAGCATTGCGACTGCTTGCGAAACTTTTTCGGGCTCGGCTCCTTTTGTTGAACCGAAGTTGGAATAGCTCAACATTGCAATGCGTGGTTGAATGTTCATGTTCTGTACTGCACGTGCAGTGAGTGAGGTGATCTCTACCAAATCTTCGGCAGTGGGATTTACATTCACTGTGCAATCAGCAAAAAATAATGGGCCGCGCTTACTCATTAAAATATACATGCCGGCAACTTTTTTTACTTCGGTTCTTGTTCCTATAATTTGCAGAGCAGGTCTAATCGTTTGTGCATAGTTTCTGGTAAGGCCTGAAATCAATGCATCGGCTTCGCCACTGAGCACCATCATGATTCCAAAATAATTTCGTTCGCGCATCAGCTTCTTGGATTCATACAACGTTAATCCCTTGCGCTTGCGCTGTTCGAAAAACCAATTGCCAAATTGCAACCGCATGGCTGCCATCTTCTCACTGTGTGTATCAATAATCGGCACATCATCCAACTCCAAAGAATTTTCTTGAATAATGGCTCTAATCTTTTCTTCATTCCCCAACAAAATCGGCTTGGCAATTCCTTCATCTTTTACAACCTGAGCAGCCTTAAGAATTTTAAAATTATCTGCTTCGGCAAACACCACTCTCTTTGGATCGCGGCGTGCTTTGGTTACCATCACTCTCACAATCGCTTCATCTCTTCCTAATCTTTTTGAAAGTTCGTTTACGTAAGCATCCCAGTCGGGTATATTAATTCTTGAAACACCCGAATCAATTGCTGCTTTTGCAACTGCAGGTGCAACGTGTGTGAGCAATCGAGGATCAATGAGTTTTGGAATAATGTAATCTTTACCAAAAGAAATATTGCGCTCGTTGTAAGCAAGGTTTACAATATCGGGTACCGGTTTTTTTGTTAAGTCGGCAAGTGCATGCACTGCAGCAAGTTTCATTGCTTCATTAATTTCTGTAGCACGCACGTCGAGAGCGCCGCGAAAAATAAATGGAAAGCCTAATGCATTGTTTACCTGATTTGGATAATCTGATCTACCGGTTGCAATGATGGCATCGGGGCGTGCTGCCATTGCATCTTCGTATGGAATTTCGGGATCGGGGTTGGCCAATGCAAAGATGATTGGGTTGGGCGCCATCTTCTTCACCAATTCTTTCGATACAATATTTCCTTTCGATAAACCCAGAAAAACATCGGCGCCCTCGAGTGCATCTTCCAATGTATTTAAATCGCGTGATGTTGCAAATGGCGATTTGTATTTATCAATTTCTCCTCTGTCTTTTCTTATTACGCCGCTGCGATCGATCATCACAATGTTTTCGCGCTTTACTCCCAAACTCACATACAATGCAGCACATGATAATGCAGATGCTCCTGCGCCGGAAACAACTACTAAAGCATCGCTTATTTTCTTTTCCTGAATTTCCAAAGCATTCAGCAATGCAGCAGCAGAGATAATTGCTGTGCCGTGCTGATCATCGTGCATCACCGGAATTTTCATTTCTTTTTTCAGTTGTCTTTCGATCTCAAAACACTCGGGTGCTTTTATGTCTTCGAGATTGATGCCGCCAAAAGTTGGTTCTAATGCTCTTACTGCACTTACAAATTCATCAATGCTTTTTGTGTTGAGTTCGATGTCGAATACATCGATGTCGGCAAAAATTTTAAACAGAATTCCTTTGCCTTCCATCACGGGCTTTGCTGCTTCGGGGCCAATATCACCAAGGCCGAGTACTGCAGTTCCATTGGTAATTACGCCGACCAAATTTCCTTTTGCAGTGTAGCTGTAAACTTTTTCGGGGTGCGCCGCAATTTCTAAACACGGCTCAGCCACACCCGGTGAATAGGCAAGCGCAAGATCGCGCTGTGTCTTTGTATCCTTGGTAGGAACTACTTCAATTTTTCCGGGACGTCCTTTACTGTGATAATTAAGGGCATCTTCTTTACTGATTTTTACTGCCATGTTATTATTTCGAAAAACGAATTGTCAATTGCGAATTATGCAATAGTAAATCGAATTCATGTTGCGTGAACCCGATAACAGATTGCAATTATTTTTTCAATTCTTAATTACGATTGTAGCGCTGTTGCGATAGGCAGTGAATGTGTTTTGTCCGAAGGAATTTCTTCGGAGGGGTGACGAAAGTAAAAAATCTTAACTGAATCAAACATGAGTGGGCGTTTGAAAGGAAAAAATTTTCATCAAGTAAAGAAAATTCACTTCAATTTAATGATTGGAGTTATACTAAATCTATATCTTTATCACCTTTATAAGTAAGTATACTTATTTATATTTGCCTCTATCAAAAACACATTTTAATTTAATTATATAACTGCTGCTTATTAAGCAGGTTGAAATCAAAACTTTTTTCTCTAAATTTCGTGATAGGTATTCCGCGGCGATTAGTTGCCAAATGAAGAAGGATTGAAATTGATGAATTGAAAACATAGTTATTGAAAATTTTTTACCAAACCCAAATTCCTGAAGTGCCTATGAAAAACCTTTTACACTTTTCATCCAAATCAGGAAGCAGTTTCTACAAACTAAAACAAAATGCACTTTCAATATTTGCATTGGCAATTTTAATTTGGTTTTCATCCTTCAATAATTGTATAGCTCAAACTGTTACAAACCTATCGGGCTTTTATCGCAGTGGTCAGGTTTTTATAACCTGGGCAAACGCAAGTGACCCATCAACACTTTATAAAATATACCGATCAACAAGTAAAATCAATACAGCAGCTGATATTGATACCGCTGAATATTTAGGATTTGTTGATTACCATTCTTCATTCGATCACAATCTTACCAATGCGGATGGTCAAGTTCGTTATCAAAGAATTGATTCAGCGGGTGCACCTCTTAATTCTTCAACAGGATTGTGTGTTGCACTTACTCTTGTAAATGGGAATTATTACTATGCAGTAACTACACTGCTTGATTCGGTTGAAGATAAATCGATTGTTGAAGGTGAGAACTCGATCAGTAATTCTATTGCAGAAACTGTGTCAACAGCTCAGCCGGTTTTTCAGGAACACAGAGTTAAGGATGGCAAAGGATACGACATTTATACAAATTTTGTAAGCTCGAAATATGCAGTTGATCAGCCGCTGCTTGTGAGGGTTGCAACCTTGGCTTATGATTTTGCGGTTTGTCAATACAAGGTTACAGAAAATACTCCAATGAGAGTTTTTTTCCATGGCGGAGGAAAAAACTTTATATCTAACATAACTGAAGTTTTAAGTAATGATGTTAGACTTGAGATGGAAGATTTTCTTCCCGATTCAAATGTTAATACTGCGTGGTGGGGCTGTAACCCTGCTTATGATGTTTTGAATGATGAAAATAATGTAGCGCCCGCTTCAGGAATCAATGTAAATTTCTCACAACAGAAATCAAATATGGTAATTGATTGGGCGATTAAAAATTTGCCGATTGATTCAAACCGTATTTACATCGATGGAACAAGTGATGGATCGGCACCTGCATTCTTATATGCCCTTACTTATCCCGAGAGAATTGCAGCAGTTGAAGTGCATACAGGCGCATTTAGTCTTTCGTTTCTTAATGATTCCATATATAATTGTTCCCTCAATGAAGGTTATGTTAATCGGGTTGAAGTTAATAATCTTTTGGGAGAAGTTCCAACGAATCTAATGTGTAATCTTGGCATTAATACTTATGATGCAATGAACGGCAGTTGGGTTGTTCATCATTATCCAAATAAAAGTTATCCTATGATCTTTAGTATCAATGGAAAGAATGATCAAAAACTCGGATGGACAGAGAAAACAATTTTCTACGATTCATTAAACAACAATCGATTCGGTGGTTATTATTTTTGGGATAGCCGCGACCATAAAGGAAATGATAAATTCTGGAACACTGATAACTATCAATTGTATCGTTACCGCAGAAACATTTCATTTCCTGCTTTTAGTTTTTGTAGTTTGAATGAAGACTATGGCAAGGGTGATACTACCACAGGAGAACCTCACGGTTCAATTAATGGAATGCTCGATTACAGTGATAGTATCATCGATAAATCAAATATGTATGTGATCAAGGTTTTTATACGCGATCTTTTCTCTTATAACGACAGCGTTATTGTATATCCCGATTCAGGTTTTGCTGATATTACCCCAAGAAGACTTCAGAATTTTTTGCCGCCAGAAGGTTCAATGCTTAGCTGGCAAACAATACATAATAACCAAGTGGTACAGGGTGATACATTTATTTATAGTGGTCAGCTTATAACCATTCCGCAGGTAAAAATATTTAAAGACACTACTACCTTAACGATCACTATTGTTCCTTTCCAAAAATATTTTCGAGATTTTGATGCAGATAATTTCGGTGATGTAAGCAACAGCATTCTTTCAGTTTCTCTACCAAATGGATATGTTATTGATAGCACAGATTGTAATGATGGAAATTATTTTATACACCCGGGGGCGCTTGAAGTCTGCAATAGCTTAGATGATAATTGTAACGCAAGCATTGATGAGGGTTTAACTTTAAGTAGTTATTATCAAGATGCAGACAATGACAACTATGGTAATGCAGAAATCGTTCTCGTCTTTTGCGAACAACCAGAAGGATATGTTTCAGACAGTCTGGATTGCGATGACAATAATATAAATGTTAATCCCTCGGTAACTGAAATAACCAATAATGGAATTGACGATGATTGCAATGGTTACATTGATGAATTCGGAGTAAGCATATCAGAAACTGAGAAAGGATACTTTAATATTTCTCCGAACCCATCAAATGGTATCTTTCAAATAAACTTCAATACCATACAAGAAAAAAGTACCGTTCTTTCAATTACAAACCTTTTGGGTCAAATGGTATTCGAAGAAAAGTTGGAGGAAAATATTTTAGTTCAATCAATTGATCTTTCAGCAGCGGAAAAAGGAATTTATATTCTAAAGTTACAAAGTAAAAATGAAATCAGCATCCGGCAATTGGTGATTCATTAAATTATTTAATCAGAATCCCTTTTTAACTTATTTTTTCTTTGCAGTAAATCAGAGCGAATTGTTTTTTTAATTTTCGTTGCAATTAATATTGACTTTTATTTCAAAGTTTTATAAAATTAGTATTTGAAATTAAAGCTAAAGTTCAAATTTGAGTTGCTTTCTTTATTACCTTTAAAATTTATTCATCAAAAAAATACCAACCATGAAATACCTTCCACTAAAATTTCAAGAATTATCATTTTCAACTTTTTACAAAAAAAGAATTGGAGCCTGTTTATTTTTTACCTCACTGCTAATCTTATTTTCATTTCCTAAAATTGTTTTGTCTCAAACAGTTACAAACCTCACGAGGTTTTATAGGAGCGGGCAGGTGTTTTTAACATGGAACAATATCAGTAATTCAACAGCACTTTATAAAGTTTATCGTTCAACAACAAAAATTGAAACAAGTGGGCAATTGACAACAGCAGAGTATTTGGGTTATGTGAACTACCACTCATCATTCGATCACAACCTCACCAATGCAGATGGTGTGGTAAAATATCAGCGAATTGATTCTGCTGGTTTACCACTTAATTCATCAACAGGTCTTTTTGTTGCCACCACCCTTGCGAACGGTAATTATTATTATGCGGTAACAACTTTAATTAACGCTGTTGAAAATATTACCATAGCACCCGGCATTAACTCTATGTCAAATGCTATTTCAGAAACGGTGGCTCCACCTATGCCTGTTTTTCAAGAAAATCGAGTTGATAATAAAGGGAAAACTTTTAGCATTTATAGCACCTTTATC
>JAJAYG010000563.1 GCA_026786335.1 Chitinophagales bacterium
CTTGATTTCTATTGCCCCGAAGAAAGTTTAGCAATTGAATTGGATGGCGATCAACATTTTTATTTTGCAAAAGAAGAATACGATGCAGAGAGAACCACGTTCTTAAATACCTATGGCATTCGTGTATTGCGTTTTGAAAATAAGGACGTGTTTGAAAATGGTGATGGAGTACTCACTATAGTTCGAGCAGAATTTGGAAAATTAGCATCCCCCCCTGCCCCCCCTTTTCAAGGGGGGGAGCCAAAGCCGCACCCTTTATCAAAAGCCGATACCAATTCATTTCGCGAAAACAATTCAGCATTCACAGAAAATTCACCCTCGCAAGATTTTAAAGGTGAGTCACAAGAAAATTCTCAATCACAAATTCAATTCCTTACCCAAAAATTTAATGAAATCAAAAAACAATTTGATCCGGTGCTTTTTGAAATGCTGCAGCATTGGGAAAAGAAAAAACAATTGTACAAAAATGAATTTTTCATCTTTAAGGTGAGAGGGAAAGAAATTAAAATCAGCACACACACAAAGTCACTTTCACATTCTTCAATACCAAAAGTTGCCGTGCCACGCTATTCATCATGGGCAGATATTGTGCAGTGGACGATGAATGAAAATTTTCCCGGCGAATTTCCATACACAGCCGGCATCTATCCTTTCAAACGCGAGGGTGAAGATCCCACACGCATGTTTGCAGGTGAAGGCGGACCTGAGCGCACGAACAAACGCTTTCATTACGTCTCACTTGGCTTGCCTGCGAAAAGATTGAGCACGGCTTTCGATTCAGTTACACTCTATGGAAATGATCCTGACTATCGCCCCGACATCTATGGCAAAATTGGTAACGCCGGTGTGAGCATTTGCTGTTTGGATGATGCAAAGAAATTGTACAGCGGTTTCAATCTCTGCGATCCAAAAACTTCGGTGAGCATGACCATCAATGGTCCGGCTTCCATCATCAGTTGTTTCTTTTTCAATGCTGCTGTTGATCAACAATGTGAATTGTACATCAAAGAGCATGGATTAACTGATGAGGTAAATAAAAAGATCGAAGAAATTTTCCGTAGAGACGCCATGCATGGCGTCTCTGAAAAAATTGCGAAGCATGGTGTGCCTGATAAAGGTGCGAAGAATGATGCAACAAATAAAAACGCGAAGCATCGCGTCTCTACGCCGAAATATCAGGGAGAATTACCAACAGGAAATGATGGGCTTGGTTTAATGCTATTGGGTGTAACAGGTGATCAGGTTTTAGAAAAAGACGTTTACAAAAAAATAAAAGAGAATGCAATGCATCAGGTACGCGGTACGGTGCAGGCAGATATTTTAAAAGAAGATCAGGCACAGAACACCTGCATCTTCTCTACAGAATTTTCTTTGCGGCTGATGGGTGACATGCAGGAATATTTTATTAAAAACAAAGTGAGAAATTTCTACAGCGTTTCTATTTCGGGTTATCACATTGCAGAAGCAGGTGCAAATCCTATTTCGCAATTGGCATTCACACTCGCAAATGGTTTCACTTATGTTGAATATTATTTGAGCCGCGGAATGAACATTGATGATTTTGCTCCCAACCTTTCTTTCTTTTTCTCCAATGGAATTGATCCTGAGTATGCAGTGATTGGCAGAGTAGCACGCAGAATTTGGGCGAAGGCAATGAAATTAAAATACGGTGCCAATGAACGCTCGCAGATGTTGAAGTATCACATTCAAACATCAGGCAGAAGTTTGCATGCGCAGGAAATTGACTTCAATGATATTCGTACCACACTGCAAGCGCTCTATGCGATTTACGACAACTGCAATTCATTACATACCAATGCGTATGATGAAGCAATCACCACTCCTACTGAAGGAAGTGTGAGAAGAGCCATGGCAATTCAGCTCATCATCAATCGCGAATTGGGTTTATCTAAGAATGAAAATCCCATGCAGGGAAGTTTCATCATCGAAGAGTTAACTGACTTGGTTGAAGAAGCAGTGATGCAGGAATTCGATCGCATCACAGAACGCGGTGGTGTTTTGGGTGCAATGGAAACCATGTACCAGCGCGGAAAAATTCAGGAAGAAAGTTTGTACTACGAAACATTGAAGCACACGGGCGAATATCCCATCATTGGTGTAAATACATTTTTAAGTTCGCAGGGATCGCCTACGATTATTCCCAAAGAAGTAATTCGTTCTACTGAAGAAGAAAAAGAATATCAGATCACGATGCTGAAAGAATTGCACGAGCGCAATGCAGGTGTTACTCAAAAATTATTGAGTGATTTGCAAAACACAGCCATTCAAAACAAAAATATGTTTGAGAGTTTGATGGAAGCAACAAAGTATTGTTCGTTAGGGCAGATTACTAATTCGTTGTTTGAAGTGGGTGGGCAATACAGAAGAAATATGTAATTAGAAAAAATTTCTTGCGATGAAAATGACCAAAGCAGAACACATTAATTACTGGACAAAGAATGCAGATCGTGATTGGCAGCGAGCAAAAAATAACTTCAAGTTGAAAGATTATGTCTTCTGCTTATTCTGTCTGCATATGTCACTTGAAAAAATTTGCAAAGCGCTTTGGGTGTAGAATAACAAATCGAATTACCCACCCAAAATTCATAACCTTGAAAAAATTTTGGTTGAGGCAAATATTACCTTAACCAATGATGATCGAAATTTTATGCTCGACATGAATACTTTTCAACTTGAAGGGCGCTATCCAGATTACTTGGACATGATTTATAAAAAAGCAAATAGAATTTTTGCAAGTAGTATCTTTGAAGAATGCGAACAAAAAAGAAAATACTTACTCGCGCAGTTGCAATAAAAACCGTGAAGGAATTTGTAAAAGTGTGTGGCGACCACAACTTGTCTTTTGATAAGGTGATTCTATTTGGTTCAACGGCAAGAAACAAGGCACATCAATGGAGCGACATTGATGTGGCATTTGCTTCAAAGTCATTCAAACATGATCCATTCCAAGATCGTCATATTTTGAATCGCCTTGTTTTAAAAGATAAAAAATTTCTTGATCTTCAATTTCATCCATTCCCTACAAAGTATTTTAATGAAGGCGACCCTTTCATAGATGAAATCAAGAGAACAGGAATTGAGATTAAAATGTAGAAGAAAGTATTGTTCACTTGGGCAGATTACGAATTCGTTGTTTGAAGTGGGCGGGCAGTTTAGGAGGAATATATGAGATAAACTGACTATCATAGCATAGGAAAAAAAATTGAAGTTAAATGAAAATCTTCTTTGCATTGTTATTCTTATTCGTCGCCAATGTTTCTAAAGGTCAGCTAACTTTTGAAAAAGAAATTGCTGTTGCAAGTCAAACGTATGCAGGCAGAGCAATTGAAACTTCAGACCATCATATTGTTTACTGTGGAACTTACGATGATGCTACAGGCGGCCATTTGGTGTTGGGCAAATTAGATTTCAATGGAAATGAAATGTGGCAAACATTTCTCGACACCGGCGTGATTTCCTGTTAGGGGCTTGTCGAATTGCCCGATAATAATTTTGTAATTGGGTATGACAAGAAGAATTACATGGCGCTCTTGAAAGTAAATTACAACGGAGATTCAATTTCCTCAGTGCTCGTTGCTCCGGTTGGTGGGACTAACGCATACGCCGAAGGAAATTCTTTGGATGCAGATGAGTCAGGTACTTTATTCTTTTCAGGATTTGAACATGGGACTAATCCATTCGGGTATCCCTATGCTGGTGCACTTTATGCAAGATACGATTCATCGCTGCATCTAATTTCATACTGGGTTCCTGTGATTTGGATTTGCGGCTCATCTAATGTTTCGTCCTATCC
>JAJAYG010000564.1 GCA_026786335.1 Chitinophagales bacterium
AAAGATGAGGAATAAAAGTTTTTAAATAAAGGCAATTCATTTTAAAAGTCATCCGAATCACTAACTTGATTTTATTATTAATTGTAGAATCAAAATAAAAATTGCATCCATGATTTGTAACTAATCAATTATGGAAAACGATTTGGGTAGTGCTAAACATCGTGACAAAACGATAAAGCCAAAGTAAAAAAGACTGTCAACCCAAATTGATATGACACCGATGGAATACATAATTTGTAAAAAGCGAGATTAAGAATTTATCTGTAAGTAAGTAGGTTTGCTAATAGAAAACTTTTATTTTTGCTTTGTGTTTAATATCATCGCAAGAAAAACCTTAATTAAATATTGTAATGATTATCCTGATGCAGCAAATGCTTTAAGAGAATGGTATCACGAATTGCTCGTTTCAGAATATAAAAATTTCAATGAACTAAAGAGAACTTATGGTAATGCCAGTGTAGTTGATGATGACAGAATTGTATTTAATATTAAAGGAAATAAATATAGATTGGTGGTTCGGGTGGTTTTTGAATACAAAACAATTCAGGTAAAATGGTTTGGCTCGCATGCTGAATATGATAAGATCAATGTTTCTAAAATTCAATTTAAAAAGAAATGAAACTAAAACCAATTAAGACAAACAAAGATTACGAAGCAATGCTTGAATGGGTTGATGAACAATTCAACAAAAAAGTAAAACGCAATTCACCCGATGGTGAGCAACTTCAAATTGCATTGTTGTTGATCAAGCAATATGAAGATGTTCATTATGCCATTCCTTTTCCGAACGCAATTGATGCAGTGAAATTAAAAATGGAAGAACTCGGATTAAAGAACAAAGACCTTATTGGAATGATTGGTTCAAAAGGACATGTGTCTGCAATTCTTAATCGCAAGAAACCAATGACGCTGGAAATTGCAAAAATGTTTCATCGTGAATTGGGAGTACCTGCTGAAGTTTTACTCTCTTGAATTGGATACTAACATTTCGGCAATGATTGAGAAATATTTTGAATGAGGGAAACTGGATTAAGAAAACTACTTTCTAACAGATTCCTCCTTCGTCGGAATTTCAAGTTGATAAAAGGTGAAGAGAGAAAACAGTTTATCTTTTCATTTGAATGGAATAAATTTTCTTGTAGGTTTACACTCCTAAAAAAAACTTACATGCTTAACACTACTTCAATCCAACACACTTGCAAAACATTTTTCCCCGAAGGGATCCATTTAGACATTTCAAGTATTCTATTTACTGTTATCATCTTTCTGTTTTCATGCAACACCGAAAAGAAAGATGACAACAGCGCCATTCAAAAACAAGCGCAAACATATTTGGATGGTTACAATCAGCAGTACCAAACATTGGCTACTGATGCTAGCTTAAAGCAATGGAAACTCTTAACACACATTGTTCCCGGTGATACTGTTTCGCAGCACGAAGCAGATATTGCAGATAAAGTGATTGCAACATTTACAGGCAGCAATGCAAACATTGATTCGGCAAAAAAATATTTGGCGATAAAAGAAAAACTTTCTCCTTTACAAGCGCGGCAGTTTCAGGTTATTCTTTTTAATGCTGGAAATAATCCCGAAGCAGCAGGCAACATTGTTGACCGAAGAATAAAAGCCACCAATGCACAATCATCAATGCTCTATGGTTTTAAATATTCGCTCAATGGAAAACCAACAACTACAGGTGACCTTGACGACATTCTTCAAAACTCTACCGACCTTAATGCAAGATTGAAAGCATGGGAAGCAGGTAAAGAAGTTGGAAGAACTTTGAAAGTTGGTTTAGATTCATTGCAACAACTCCGCAATGCAAGTGTGACTCCGCTTGGTTACAAAAACTTTTTCGATTATCAAGCCGCTGAATATGGGATGAGTGAAGATGAAATAATCGCACTCACGCATCAGTTTATTACCGAGGTATGGCCAATGTATCGCGAGTTGCATACCTGGGCGCGCTATTCGCTTGCAGAAAAATACAAACAACCCGTGCCTGAATATATTCCTGCGCAATGGCTGCCGAACAGATGGGGACAAGAGTGGGCAGGGTTGGTTGATGTTAAAGGTTTGAACATTGATTCGGTTTTAAAATCACATGGCGCCGAATGGATTGCACATGAGAGTGAAAAGTTTTATGAGAGCATAGGGTTCGATTCATTACCCGAAACCTTCTGGCAAAATTCGAGTTTGTATCCCGTGCCTGCCGATTCTTCCTATACAAAAAACAATCATGCGAGTGCATGGCATATTGATTTGGCTAATGATGTGCGTTCATTGATGAGCATTACACCTACTACAGATTATTGGAGCACTTCATTGCACGAGCTCGGTCACATCTATTATTACATGAGTTATTCAAATCCCGATGTTCCTATTATTCTTCGCGGTGGTGCCAATCGCGGTTACCACGAAGCATTTGGGACGATGATGGGTTTGGCTTCATTGCAAAAACCTTTTCTCGAAGGATTGAAAATGATACCTGCCAATACCGTTACTGATGATACCATGCAGTTGCTGAATGAGGCATTGAAGTATATCGTGCACATTCCATGGGGAAGTGGTGTAATGACGGAGTTTGAATATGATCTCTATGCGAAGAAAATTCCCGAAAGTGAATACAATAAAACATGGTGGGCTTTGGTAAAGAAGTACCAGGGGATTGTGCCGCCAACAGATAGGGGAGAAGAATACTGTGATGCAGCAACTAAGACACACATCAATGATGATCCTGCGCAGTACTATGATTATTCGATTGCAAATATTTTACTCTTTCAGTTCCACGGTTACATCGCTAAGAATATTTTGAAACAAGATCCGCATGCAACTAACTATTGGGGTAATAAAGAAGTAGGTGATTTTTTAAAGAAGGTAATGAAACCCGGTGCAAGTGTTGACTGGCGCGATCATTTGAAAGCAAGCATTGGCAGTGACATGAGTGCGCAACCGATGGTAGATTATTTTGCTCCGCTCATGGGATATTTAAAAAGAGTGAATGCAGGAAGAACTTATACATTGCCTGAAAAACCTATGTTTTAATTTTAGTAAATTATTTTTTTAATCAAACGCTTAAATAAAATCTTCATGAAAAAAATCAGTTCATTAATAATTCTCATTTGCTTTTGTGTAATTGCATTTGCACAAAACGGAGTGCAGGAGTTTACCACATCAGGAACTTTTACGGTGCCTGCAGGTGTAAAGGAAATAACAATTGAAGTAGTAGGTGCCGGCGGAAATGGAGGAGGAAATGGCGCAGGCGGTGGCGGTGGTGGCGGTT